>CALFPI010000760.1 GCA_937919035.1 uncultured Gemmatimonadaceae bacterium | reverse complement strand
CGCGGATCTCTGCCGAGCTGGCGCACTTTCTCGTCGAACGCCGGATCGCGCTGCTTGGCGTCGAGACACCCTCCGTCGCCTCTCTGCGCGAGGGCTGTGGCGCGGAGCTCACCCAGGTGCACCAGATTCTGCTCAAAGGTGGCGTCACCATCGTTGAATCCCTCGCCCACCTTGATGCGTTGACACAGGACACCGTTCACCTGACAGTGCTGCCGCTCAAGATTCGGGGGTGTGATGGTGCCCCCGTCCGCGCCGTTGCCATCGAGGCATCACATCCCGTGCAGCGAGACAGGGGCAGCAGATGAAGGGCGTCATGTTCACGGCGAAAGGTGTCACAAAGATCATCGACGCTGCAGTACGGATCTACGATTGCCTGCGGGACGATCCGATGTCTCTCGGCGGGACCGTCTTCGATTGGTCTGCACGAGCAGATTGAGCTGCTTGCGCCTACAAGAGGCAGATCATGCGCCACCCCGACCGGGGGAGCGGGACGTATGTATCAGGCTCCTGCATACACACCCCCCGCTCCCCAAATGGAGCGACCGCTCAGTCGCCGCCGTAGACCGCCTGAATCATGGCATTGATGTAACCGAAGCAGTAGGCATAGGACTGGTAGTAACCCTTGGGATCGTCCGCGGACCGGGGCACGTGGTCGGGATCGATGCCGTAGCAGTAGCCCACGTCCTTGAGCGCCTTCAGCACCTTGAAGAAGTCCATGTCCCCTTCATCGGGCAGGGCCTCACGGAAGCTGTTGCGGCCGCCAAGGAGGTTGCGGTAGTGAACCAGGTTTATCGTCTTGCGACTGCCGAAGTACTCGATGAACGGGAAAATCTCCGTCGCCGAGTCTTCCAGCATTTCGGCGATGGAGCCGATGCAGAAGTTCCAGCCGTGATACGGACTGCGCTGGATCTCGATGAAGCGCTTCATGCCTTCGAAGTCGTTGAGGACCTTGTCGACGCCCCGGAAACCAGGGGGAACGGCTGGGTCTTCCTGGGAATTGCCCATGCGCACCTTGCATTCTTCCGCCACGGGAATCATGCGCTCCAGCAGATACTCAATTCGCTCCCAGTGCATCTCTGCCGTGACCCGCCCGGCGTCGGTCAGCTTCGCCTGCTCCTCTGCGGGAAACTTGTCCAGCCGGAAGGCGGTGTACATGTAACCACCACGCCCCTCTTCCTGCTCGGTGCGGTCGATGTTCAGGACACATGTGTTATAGCGCAGGGAGTCGATGCCGGCGCGCGAAGCGGTGCGGATCATTTCGCAGACCAGATCAATTTCCCGATCACGTTCCGGGCTCTTGCCATGGTAGATGATGTTGGGGAACTGCTCGTAGATGGGCAGCGCGCTCATGTCCAGGGTCATACCGAAGGCTTCGTGGCGCTCACGTTCGCGCAGCAGATCGTCGAGGTCCCAGCCGCGGTCCGGGTGGAACGGAAAGCGGCCCGCCTTGTGGCGCACACCGCAGCGTTGCAGAAAGCGCAACTCTTCATCGGTTGAGCCAAAGCCCTGTGTGCGCACATACATGCGCCCGCTGGTCGTCGATTGACCCGAGCCACCTCCCGCAGCAGAGGCAGTTTCGTGGCCGGCGGCGAAACCTGCTTCGAATGGACGTTCCTTCATGTGATTTCCTTTGTTGATGCGACGTGTGTGGGGCCTTGTTTGTGATCTGCATCAGGCGCTGAAATAACGGCAACTGCGGAGGTGTCTGCCAAGGCAGGGATCTCTGTCATCGAGGTCACGGCGGCTTATTCGGTCCATTTCCAACAGATCGCCAGCGCCCACTTGCTGAAACTGGCGATCGACGCCGAAGACCAGTGTTGGTGGACGCCGCCGTCAGAACTGGTTCGGTCGGCCTCGATCCGGATAGTAGCGCAGACCCGCATGGGTGTTGCCGGCGTACAGCACGTCGTCGATGGGCTCACAGATGTTGAAGGAAAATTCGAAGTCGCCGCGACCCTGCTGCACGCGCGCCAGCAGCAGATGCTCACCAGCCTCGAGGTAACCCGTGAGCTTGTCCGTGCCCAGTTCGTGCGTCCGCCGGCCCTCATGTTCGTAGATCAGGGCCCCGTCAATCCACACCCGCAGGCCCTCATCTGAGCCGGCCCAGAAGCGGACGGAGTCGCTCTCAGCCATGGAAAACCAGGTGGCTGCGTAGACGACCTGTTTGCTGACGTTACCGAAGTGGTGCTCCAGATCGATGCGGTCATGGCCGAACCACGCGACCTCGGACCAGCCATGCTGCCCGGGTGTCGGCATGACCCTGGCCAGGTCGGTGGCGCTGTACACATGATCCTCGGGCAGGGGGCCCAGCAAAGTCCAGTACCGTGGTCCCATGCCGTAGTTGGCGACCCGCTCCCATTCACTGCCGGAGAAAGCCGTTCTGTACGCCCCTCCTGCCTTCTTGAAACGCCGGCGCTGATCGACGACCCGCGCGCCGGGCACTTCGACCTCTTCGAAACGCCGTGGTCCCAATCCCACCTGGTCTGCCAGTGCGGCAAACTCCATGTCGTCGGGGTTGAAACCCATCAGACGGGCAGCCGTCAGATCCACAGCGACGGGATTGCGGCCTGCCAGCACCTGGTTGGTGCGGATCGGCGTGCCGCTTTGCAGACCCCCTTCTTCATGGCCGACAATACCATCGACGACGATCAGGTCCTCGGGAGCCAGGCGCCAGATATCCACCATGCTCTCCTCCGCCACGGCGGGATCGTGCGGCATCGGCGCGTGCTGCTCGGTGCCGCGTGCCTTGCTCATGCCGTAGACGGATCCCGGCAGCAATCCGTAACG
>CALFPI010000759.1 GCA_937919035.1 uncultured Gemmatimonadaceae bacterium | reverse complement strand
TGCCAGCGTCGCGCGGTGCATGGCACCCATGAGGGCACCCACAGCGGCGGCGGCGGCGGGACGGATGTCGCCATCGACGAGGGCATCCCGCAGGATGCGGTAGCCGCGCAGGTCCTCCATCAGCAGGATGTGGGCCTGTGCATCAAACCGCAGAGGTCTGGGCACACTGCCCGGAACGAGGGTGTGGTAAAGCTCCAGAGCACGTGCTTCCACGGCCAGCCGGCGCTGGGTCAGGGGGAAGTCAGGGCCCAGTACTTTGATGTACGGGGGCGCCTGCTTGACAATCAACGACTGCTCGGGGTCGTCCTGCCGGCTGACGCGGAAGACGAAATTGAGATTTCCGTCGCCGACCTCCTGTACCGTCAGCGGACCTTCGCCCAGCAGACCGGTTGCGGCGACGTAGTTGCTCACGCCATTGTCAGTCGATTCGATGGTAGCTGTCATATCCCTTCCTGATTGTCTCGATCATGGCACCGGAGAGGTAGAATAACATGACGCTCGCTGCAGAGAAACTCCCTGAAGCTCAAACAGGTTCCGCCAGGATCGCGCCCGACAGGCGACGAGCACAATCATCGAGGTCCAGGCCATAGACATCCCTGTTGCTGTCGAGCACGGCCTGCACCATGTCCGCCGGCAGGGCGGCAGCCCCGTGGATCGTGCCAGCGAGGGCACCGGTGATACTGCCATAGCAATCGATGTCGGCAAAACGACGGACTGCGCCCTGAGAATCGATGTCCATCTGGTTGACTGCCACCAGCAATGCCAGCATGGGTTCGTTCTCGTGCGCCAGCAGTGCGGCAAAGGTGATGGCCAGGGCCCGGTACGGGTCGAAGACGCTGAAGTGACGCAGTTCGGCTGACAACCAGGCAGCCAACTCGTGTTGCCGCAGTCCCCGGGCCCGCTCGAGCAGGCCCGGCAGATTGTCCTTGATGAAGGGGCCGCCGAAGTAACCACCCAACTGCAGGGGATCCATGGCCAGCGTCGCCGCCACGAGTTCCGCCGTTGGCAGGCCCGCCATTGCCAGGCTCTGGGCGGCGGCGAACAATGCCGTCGCTTCCCGTGCATAGGCGACGTCGAAGAAGGCGGCCATGTAGGCAGCGTGGTAGGCCGCCTCGGGATCACCCGGGAACAGCAGCCCTGCGGAGGGCATGATGAGCAATCCAGCGATGGTCGGGTAGTTGAGGCCGACGCTGCGGGTGGCCAGGACCACGGGCGAGACGCCGGGTACCAACGAGGATGGCTGCCCCAGACAGCCGCGACTGACGCCCTCCCACATCTCGAACTGGCGACGGGCCAGGTCCTCGTACCCGGGGAAGTAGGCCCCCGGGTGCTCATACACATCCAGCAGTCGCCGGGCCAGTTCGGCCGCGTCGGGCATGCCGCCGCCCAGGTCGACCACCAGGTCGATGAACACCCGGTTGTAACGCACGTCGTCGGTGCCGGTGCCGACAGGCGCGGGGGACAGCCACGGCCCGTGTGGACCGGGGGCGCCGGTGAAACTGGTGAGGCCGGTGATGCCGCCATCCCCGGCGGCACCCGGCGCGGCGAACTCGAAGGGCGCTCCCAGGGCGTCGCCAAGGGCCTGGCCCAGAACCGAACCGCGAATCCTGTCTCTTGTTGATGGCATCACCCCAACGTACTCACGCCTGTTCGGCATGGACCTGCGCTTCGGCCACGACACGGGCCCGCATGGCCCGCATGTAGCCGATCGTGTAGGCTGTGTTGCGACCATCCCCTGGAACATGGTCCGGGAGCAGGGCGCCGGTAAAGCCCGCGTCCTGCAGCGCCTTGAGCACCTCATACATGTCGATGTACCCGTCATCCACCAGCGTCTCCCGGAACCTTGGCATGGGTGCATCCACATTGCGGAAGTGGATCTTGAAGAGTTTTCCCTGCCCGCCGAAGTGCCGAATCATGTCGTAAACGTCCCTGCCCATATCGGCGCCACCCTCGGCCCAACTGCCGACACACAGGCACAGGCCAAAGTTCGGACTGTTGGCGATTTCCAACGCCCGTTCGTAGCCATCCACATGGCCAAAGATCCGCGCTACGCCACCCAGCGTCGGCAGCGGTGGGTCGTCAGGATGCAGGCCAATACGGACGCCGGCTTCCTCCGCCACGGGCATCACCTCACGGATGAAGGCGGTGAATGTGGCCCAGATCTCGTCGGCCGTGTACTGCCGGCCGTGCGACAAGGGCAGCTCGCGGGCCAGCTCGCGGTCGAACTCGCGTGTGGCGATGCCGCCCCTGGTGACACCCACTGCCGTCTGGTAGTACGGCAGCATCTTGATGTTGGCCATGTGGGCGTAGGTCGTATAACCGATGCCGGCGCGGCCAAGATTGCGCAGGTAGTCCTTGTACTGTTCGACCTTCTGGGAGAACCCATCCAGGCCCAGCACCATCGTCGGATCACAGTGCAGGTCGAGGATGCCGATGTTGAACAGGTCGATGCCGTGCGACGCCAGCAGCGTTCGGGTGTCGACCATGTACTGGTAGGTGGAATCTTCCAGGCTCGTCCAGATGCTGGCCGCATCGATGCCCATCTGCTGAAAGAACTCCAGCTCCTGCTTCGTGGGCCGCGGGCTCATGCGGTCGGCGATCCGGATGCCGGATGGCGACGTCATCGGGCCCGCTTCCACGTGGACCCGCCCGGTGCGGTGGATGTCAGCATGGCCTTCAGATACCCCATGGCAAAGGCCATCCCCGCATGCCACGGCGCAGCACACGCCATGGACGGGGCGTGGTCGGGGATGACCAGACCATCGTACTGGTTCTTGTGCAGGATTTCGAACACGCGCTCCACGTCCAGATCTCCCTCATCGATGAAGGTCTCGTGATAGTGTGGCACCCGGCCGCGCACATTGCGCAGATGGATGTATTTGATCACACCCTTGGCCGTGTATGTGTCGATACAGTCATAGATGTCACCTTCGCTCATCTCGGCCAGCGTGCCGATGCAGAATTCCAGACCATTGTGGGGACTGGGATCGAGATCGAGCAGGCGTTGATACATGTGGTGCTGATAGACCAGCCGGGGCTGGTTGCGCACCATGGGCAATGGCGGGTCATCCGGATGCAGTGCCATGTGCACACCGGACTCTGCCGCAATCGGCAGGATCTGCTGCAGAAACCACGCCAGACGTTCCCACAGTTCGTCGTGCGAGATCGTTGGTTCCGCTTCATCGGGGGCATCCGGGTCGTAGATCATGTTCCAGACCATGCCCTTGCGCATCGGCGTCGTGATCATCGGATCCTCGGCGCCATCCATCCCTGGAGCCTCCGCCTCGCCACGAGCAGACGGTCGGGACAGACGCCCGGCGACACCGGCGATGGAGAAGTTGTAGCCCATCGTCGCAATGCCTGCTTTGCCGATGTTCTGGATCGTCCGTTTGAGGGTTTCCATCTGCTGCGCCTTCTGCGGTCCGTCGAGCAGAATGTCGTACCAATGGGCGGGATCGAAGTTCTCGATCGCCTCCCAGGTCAGACCGGCGGCCTCGATGTCCTTCCTGATGCCCGCAAGCATCTCGTAACTCCAGGGCGTGCGGTTGTCGGCTACACCCCAGCCGTCCAGGTCGCCAACCGGTTGGCCATGCTGCACGCTCTCAGGCTTCTTGAAATAGTCCACCAGATGGACGACCAGATGTGTGGCGCCACACTGGCGGGCAAACTGGAGATTCTGTGGAGTCAGATCGTGTCGGTAGAGTCCGAAGCCGAGTTTCATATCGTGCTCCCTGCCGCATCGCCGAAATACAGCCGTCCCGGGGTTGTGCTCAGAATCGCTTCGCTTTCGGCGTCACTCAGATCGAGACACTC
>CALFPI010000758.1 GCA_937919035.1 uncultured Gemmatimonadaceae bacterium | reverse complement strand
GTGGGGTTGCGGTGTCAACCACCGGCCGGCAAGGTGGATGGTCGCTGTGTCATCGGTGCCCCGCTGATAGATCTGCCAGTCCTGGGGACCCACCTCGATGAGGACGCCGAGTTCGTCTTTCTTCTGCATCGATCCGCCTTTTCTTGTCATCCTGTAATCTTGCGAGGCATCAGCATGGTTGAACTGTTATCAGTACGTAAGATCTGGGACCGCGCACCGCACAACTCTTTCACCGACTTGTTGTATGCGCACGAAGCCTGGTGGTGCACATTCCGTGAGGCCGAAGAACACGGCCACGTGCCCGCCACGATCCGCATCCTGCGCTCCGAGGCGGGTACCGACTGGACATCTGTCGCCGAGATCGTCGATCCCGGCGTCGACCTGCGCGACCCCAAGTTGTCCCTCATGCCGGATGGTCGGCTGCTGTTGCTCACCTGCGCCAACTTCATCGACGCCCAGGGGCGCTATACCACGCGCTCCCCACGGGTCTCATTCTCCGCCGACGGCCTGCAGTGGACGCCGCTGGAGAAATGTCTGGCAGAGGATCACTGGCTGTGGCGCGTCACCTGGCATGGCGTCGTGGGCTACAGCGTGTCCAAGCTCGGCATCGGCAACAACCCCCGTCGAGGCTTTCTGTATCGCACGACGGACGCCCGCCAGTGGGACTTTGTCGCCGAGTTCCTGCTGCCCAACGACACCTGGACAGCGAGCGAAACGACGGTCCGTGTGCGCCCGAATGGGGATATGGTCGCCCTCATCCGCCCGGACTGGATCGGCACCAGCCCTGCGCCGTATGGGGACTGGTCCTTCACCCGCATCGAGCAGAGCCTGGGTGGGCCGAACTTCATCATCCTGCCGGACGGTGCCATGTGGGCTGCCGCCCGGGGCCGCGGACCGGACGGGCAGGCGGCGACAGTGCTCGCCCGTATGACCGAGACCAGCTACACCCCTGCCCTCGTGTTGCCCAGCGGCGGCGACTGCTCCTATGCGGGCATGGTCTGGCACGACGAGTTGTTGTGGATGACGTACTACTCCTCCCATGAGGGCAAGTCCAGCATCTACCTGGCAAAGCTGCGCCTGGACGAATAGCCCCGCCTCCCTCAGTCGGCGCTGCGCCACACGGGGCCCGTCTCGGTTTCCTGCCAGAGGCGAGCAAAAAGGACCGGGTCGCCGTCGCCCTCCCAGAAGTCGGTGACGATGTCGTTGGCGTAGGAAGGTGGCGGCCCCGGCACCTGGAAACCATGCAGGCGCTCGAGAAATCTCATGTCATCGTGATGCCCCACGGGCCGGTCCGGATCATGCCGCAGATAGATGGTCAGACCATCGCCGTAACACATACGCACAAGGGCCGGTGGCAGAGAGGCTGGCTCCGCTTTGCAGCGCTCCAGCCGATCACGATCGAGACACACGCCGATGCCCGGTGCCTCCGGGACCTGTACAGAGCCGCTGATTACGGGCATGCTGTGCGTAGTCACATCTTCTTTCCACAGGTGGCAGAGGTTGACGTGGTCAATAATGGCATTTGTGACCACAGAGACCTCCTGCGCCAGAAAGGCCTGATTGATGGTGCCGCCCGTCTGTTGGTACATGATCGGCGTATGGGTCGCCTCGGCGATGGCACCAAGCTTCAGGGCGGAGCCGATGGGGGCGTGCCCACCCATGTAGCCGTCTACCATTCTCTCCACCATGAGCGCGCCGGGGCCATGGTGCAGGATGATGGGTAAAGCGCACTGCTCCTTCAACAGACGGTAACCATCCCGATCCGTGGAGGGGACAACATCCTCGAAACGTCCCGCGATGGGGAACCGTTGAAGTTCCGCCAGGATCGGGCGCATGTGATAGTGGTCAGAATTGGCATTGAAGTCGTAGTGAATACGGAAGCCGGGGGGCGCCACGCGCTGCATGGCCTCGGTCTGCTGAATGACATTCTGCACCTCGTCCACGTGATACTTCAGCCAGCGATAGCCACGGCGGGCGGCCTGTACGACCTCTTCGGCCATGTCCTGTGGTGGGCGGGACACAGCCCACGCCGCCACGGGGATCCAGGATCGGATTTTGGGCCCCATGAGTTTCCACGCCGGCAGCCCCAGATGTTTGCCCATCAGATCGTACATGGCACAGTTCAGGGCCAGGTCGGTTTCCGCATTGACCCAGTCGAAGGGGCTCGTGCCGATGTATCTGGCGGCGATGGCGGCGGCGTCCACACCACTGCCGATGGATTCGCCGATGCCTTCCAGCCCGTCGTCGGTGTGTACAACGAAGACCGTGCGTTGCTGAAACACCTTGCCGTGGTAGCGGCGGATGGCGGCGGCATTGAAGTCCTGCAGGGGCGGCTGGATCACGTGCACCTCGACGTCGGTGATCTTCATGACGTCTGGCCACCCTCACCCATGTCCTGCAACAGGCGCTGCACGACCTTCTTCTGCTGCCGGAAGCCGGCGACCTGCTTCAACTCATACAGTTCCTCCGGGATGGCATCGCGGTACGGCTCCAGGGGGCCGGAACCCGGGGACCAGGAGGCATAGGACGTGCCATAGCGAACGAACACCGTGCGCCGCGGCGTCTCCTGCGTCCAGCGCAGGGCCCCGTGGCACAGGGCCTCGGTGAACAGCACGACATCCCCCGCCTGGACGGAAACATTGTCGACCACGGGCGGACCGTCGATGATATCCACCCCTGCCGGCCGCACAAAGTGTGATTTGTGACTGCCCGGGATGCAGACGAAGCCGGTGCCTTGCGGCACGTCCACCAGGGACACCCCAGCATTCAGAAACGTGGCAAAGACCTCACCATCCGCCGCCTGGTAGTCATTGGCGGGGTGATGGAGCCCGCCGCTGACGCCGCCATGGAAAGCGAGCGCGTCACTCGCGCGCGTGTTCTGTGTCAGGGCGCAACCCAGATGCTGGGGGCAATTGTGGGTCAGGGCCAGCACGACACGCATGATCTCGGCATTGAGCACGAGCCGCTGGAAGACTTCATCGACGTACTCCACATGATTGATGGAGCGCGGCGTCGTGGCCCGCGTGCTGGGATCACTGTACGACTCGAGTGGCGGCGGCAGATCGGCGTCGTCACGGGCGTGCCACTCGTCACTCAGTTGTACCATGCGTTGCACATCCGCGGGGGACACGGCCTGCGACAGCACGAGATATCCATGCAGGTCGAATCGCCACTTCTCTTCGTCCGTCAGCACCCTTCGTCTCCGTGCTCTGGGGTTTTTTGCTGCATGCAGCCTAGGTATGAGCGTCGGCAACATAGTAAAAAGCCCTTGAGCAGACAGCCAGGTCCGCCTACACTCCGCCGGTGATGGCACGCTGACAAGAGGTGAGACGAAAGGATGAGCCAAAAGGATGAAGCAGATGACGGAAGCTGATTTGTATTTGTTCGATGTGCACGGCTGGCTGCGGATCCCCCAGGTCCTGTCCCCTGACGAACTGGCGGCAGCGAATGCCGCCGTGGACCACCACGCCGATCGCATCACGATCCGGCCGAACGACCTGGCACGCGAGTCCGGCACCCTTGCCGGTGCCACAGGTCGAGGCGATCTGGGCGGCATGCTCACCTGGGAGAAGCCCTACTGCGATCCGTTCCGCGCCATGATGGTCCATCCGCGACTGACGCCCTATCTGGAGTCCCTTCTGGGGCCCGGGTTCCGCCTCGAGGGTATGGGCACGATCACCATGGACGAGGGCGCGGAGGGGTTCTGGTTTCATGAGGGTGGCGAACCCTTCGACCGCTCGCGAGGCTTTCTCTACCGCAACGGCCGCATGTACACGGGCATGACCAATGCCGCCGTGCAACTTAGCGACGTCGGCCCGGGAGACGGCGGCTTCGCCTGTTTGCCCGGGAGCCACAAGGCCAATTTCCCCTGCCCGGATGACATCCGCCTGTACGAGGCGCACCAGGAGCGTATGGTGCAGCCCACGGCCCGTGCCGGGGACGTCATCCTGTTCTGTGAGTGTCTGATGCATGGCGCCCTGCGCTGGACGGCCCGCCATCAGCGCCGCTCCGTCATCATGCGCTACAACAATGGCGTCACCTCCGAGGGTGTGATGGGCAGCTACACCCCCCCCGATTTCCATGATGAACTGACGCCGGAGCAGCAGGCCGTCATCTCACCGCCGGGATACCGGGGTGAGGACAAGGGCTCGAAGCTCTATGGGCCCAAACAATGAGAAAAACAGTGAATCGTTCAGGAGGTCCCATGAAATCCACCCGCCTGCTACTGACTCTTTTCCTGCTGATGACGGTCATGACCGAAGCCAGATCTGCTGTGCCGTATGAGGAGCGCACCGATACCGTCGCCGAAAAGCTGCGCATGCTGACCGAAGCCTACGCTGCTGGCGATGACGATCTGGCCTTGAGTCTGGCTGCGTCGCTGCGCGAAACCATCCACTTCGAAAAGAACGAGGACTTTGCCACCGCGCCGGCGCAACTGACACTCGACGACATCGTTGCCGTGGCGGACCTGCCGAAGTCGTGGGCCCGCTGGGCGCAGGGCTGGCAACACGCCCGCGTCGTCACACTGGACGAAGCAGCCGGCATCGAACGCCGCGGCGAGCCTGTGGACGTGCGCGTCGCCTTCCCAGCCGGCCAGCTTGTCGACCTGCACCGCGAGGTCCGTGTCGTGCGCGTCGATCCGTCGTCGAAACGATTGATCGAGATCACCTCGCAGGTCTACGGCATCGAACGCACGCCGCAGGGTCTGGTGGCACACGTGGTCTTTCTTGCCGATGTCGAAGCCGATGCCAAAGCGACCTATCTGATCCTGCACAACAATCCCAATGCCGAACGCCCGGAATACCCCTCCGACCTGCAGGTCTCGGGCGAGGGCTACGACCTGGACATCGACAGCCGCCACTACACCGCCCACCTGTCGGGGCAGATGGGGCAACTGGAACGGGTGGTGTACAAGCGACAGCACGGTCTGGAACTCTACGCCGGGGGCAAGGGTCCGGGCGAGCCGCCGACGATCGACTGGTCCAATGACTATGTCGATGCCGAACACTTCCAGAAACTCCGCATTCGCTCGTGGCCGCAGGCGCCTGACTACGAAGTCGTGCGTGGGCCGCTGGTGGTACAGGTGCGACGCTGGGGTTTCCCCGCCAGTCCGCTGCACCCGGTCTTTGCTCCGAGCCGCGTGCTCGTGGACCAGACCTACACGTTCTACGCCGGCGCCGACTACTTCCTCAAGGATGGCACCATGCGCGTGGTGAAGGACGTGGAGATCTCCGCCATGCGGGACGACGAATGGGTCCTGTCAGGCTACTCCTTCAGCGACATGGTCTGGTTCGACGCCGACGGCAAGATGCATGAAGGCGCCGTGCCGGGCGAGCACGCCAACGATCTGTGGGGCGTGGGCTTTCATCACAAGGACAGCCGCGACGCCTTCGTTGTCCTCTGGCTCGAACACGAAGCCGAGGGGCTCGACAAGCTGCACCACAACGGCTCACCGACCCTGCACTACTTCCATCATGGCCAGCTGTGGAGCCGTTACCCTGCGGGACCGCAGACCCAGCTGCAGGCGGGCACCTGGATCCGCAATCACAATGCCTACCTGGTGGCGCCGTGGCCGGAGCAGGACGCAGCGGGCACCATCGAGAGGGTACGCCGGCGCCTGAAGACGCCGCTGCAGGCGACGGCGATGGCGGCGCCGAAGCGGGACGGCGGCATCGAGGGTGAAGGTATGCTGGCGCGCCGCGGCGAAGTCCCGCAGATGGGTCCCGCCAAGGCGGCCATCTGGGAAGCCCTGCGTCTGGTGCAGGACGAGCAGTTCTACAGCATCGACGCCAACATCGTCGACTTCGGCTACGTCTACGACGTGCAGCTCTTCGGTGACGTTGTCAAAGTAGTGGTCACCATGCCGCATCGCGGCCGACCCGTGTGGCAGTTCATCGAGGACCATGGCGGCGGCCGGGTTTCGGTCGGCATCCGCGAGCGGCTGCTGGCCCTGGAAGGAGTGCGCGACGTCATCCTCGAACACACGTGGTACCCGGCGTGGGACATCACTCGTGTCACCGAGTCCGGCCGGCATACCATCGGTCTGCCCCCGACTGCAATCCAGCCAAAGGCGGGGGAGTGATCAGACGCGGTACTTGTCGACGACATCCATGTTGAGGGTGCCGCCCAGGCCCGGCGTCTGCGGGATCATGACCTCGCCGTCGACGACCTGCAGCGGCTCCGTCAACAGGATGTCGGTCTGCAGGTGCTGCATGGACACGTGACCCTTGGTGGCATTGGGTACGGCCGCTGCCAGGTGCAGCATGAACAACGTGGAAATATCGGTACCATCACCACCCAACTGCATCCAGAAGGGCTTCTTGCGGGTGTTGGCGATGGCGCCGTCGCGCACTGTAGCGGCGATGGAGGCACCGAGAATGAAGTAGTCGTAGACCTCGGAGTGCAGCGCCTCCACCGCATCGGGCTTGCCAATGTGGTGCGCCAGGGGCAGTCCCAACTCATCGTGCAAGCGTCGATAGCCGGCGATATCACTCTGTTCGATGGGTGACTCCAGGCAGTGGAGCTGCGGGAACTTCTTCAACTGAGCACAGACATCCAGGGCGCGCTCGACGGTGCCAAAGGTTTCGTTCGCATCGATGGTGATTTCGTAGTCATCTGGTGTGACTGCAGCGATGGCGGCGATCTGCGCCACCACGTCGGTATGCGCGCGGCGCTTGAACTTGTGCACGCGATAACCCAGCGCCTGCGCCCGCTGGGCTTCGGACTGCAGCGCCTCCGGTGGAAAACAGTGCGACCACCAGGCCAGTGGCGCACGGTCGCGGGCGGGGCCGATCACCCGCGCCAGAGGCAGATCCAGCGCCTGACCCATGAGGTCGTAAAACGCGATCTGCAGAGGTCCCACGCTGTCATCCATGATGTATTCAAAGGGGCTGTGACCGATGTAACCGGCCAGTTGCTCCTTGTCGACCGTTGCGCCCTCACCCAGGCCGACGAGATCCTCATCGGTGTAGACGCGATAGATGGTGGTACGTACCGAGGGTGGCTGCGCCGTGCGAAATTCTGCCTCGAAGCGGGGCCGCTCGGCGGCAAACTGTTCATCCGTGGCTCGATTCCCGAGTCCCCAACCCTTGCGTAGATGCTCCAGGATCTGCTCCTGGTAGGGCATGTTCAGGACGATCGTCTCGATGCGGGTAATCTTCATCCAGCCGCCTTCTTCTTGGCCTTCGCTTTCGTCTTGGCCTTGGCTTTCGTCTTGGCTTTCGTCTTGACTTTGGTCTTGGCTTTGGTCTTGGCTTTCGCCTTCGGTACTTTCTTGGCGCGGGGATCCTTGCCATCGTCACGCATCTTCTGCTCCCGCGTGGCGATCAGAGCCAGCCCCTGCTCGAGGGTCACTTGCTCGGGGTCGAGATCCTTCGGGATCGTGGCATTCACTTCGCCGTCGGTGACATACGGTCCGAAGCGACCACTCTTGACCTGGATAGGCAACTCGGAAGTGGGGTGTATGCCGAGCTCTGCGATGATCGTGCCGGAACGACCACGCCCCTGACGACCGGGCTGCTTGAAGATCTCCACGGCCTCTGCCAACGTCACCGTCGCCAGCTTGTCGTGATCCGGCAGGCTGCGGCTCTCAGTACCCATCCTCACATACGGACCATAGCGACCGTCCTGGGCGGTGATCATTTCAGCTTTTTCCGGGTGCAGGCCCAGGTCCCGGGGAAAGCTCAGCAGCATCACCGCCTCATCGAGGCTGATGGAATCCACCGACATGGCAGGCCACAGGCTGGCCATTTTCGGCTTGCCGCCCTGCTTGATATTGCCCTTCGGCGTCAGCTCCGGCTCGCCGAGCTGCACGTAGGGACCAAAGCGACCGGTCTTGATCGTGATCGCCTTGCCCGTCTCGGGATCGAAACCCAGTTCGCGGTCCCCCATGGCCGCCTGCTCTAGCAACTGCAACGCGCGTTCGACGGTCAGTTCGTCGGGGGCGATCTCGTCCGGCACCGTCGCCCGCAGATCCTCGTCGCCGATCTGCACGTAGGGTCCGTACCGACCCACGCGGCAGACGACCTCTTCACCCGCCTCGTTGTGCCCCAGGGGGATGGCACAGATCGCCCGCGGATCGATCTCGTCGGCGTTTGCACCGATGAGATCCTTCAGTCCGATCTCGGAGAGCCGCCCCCCTTCGCTGCCCGCCTTCTTGCCGAAGTAGAAATCGTGCAACCACGGAGTCGGGTCCGCCTCGCCGCGCGAGATGGTGTCGAGACCATCCTCCATGCGGGCGGTGAAACTGAAATCCACCAGGTCCGGCAGGTGCTTTTCCAGCAGATTGACCACGGCGAAGGCAGTGAATGTCGGTACCAGAGCGGCACCCTTCGGGCCCACGTAGCCACGGTCCTGAATCGTCTGGATGATGGAGGCATACGTGGATGGGCGCCCAATGCCGCGTTCCTCGAGTTCACGAATGAGGCTGGCTTCGGTATAACGCCCCTTGGCCTGGGTGAAGTGCTGCTGCGCCTCGACCCGTTCTGTGTCCACGTGCTGACCCTGCTGCACGGATGGCAGGACTTTTTCCTGATCGTCCAGGGCGGCAGCAGGATCGTCACTGCCCTCCACGTAGGCCCGCAGAAAACCGGGGAAGGTGATGACTTTTCCCGACGTGGAGAAAACGGCATCGCCGCGCTCGCCGGCGGTGGCGCTGATGCGCACATTGGTGCGCATGCCGTGGGCGTCCTTCATCTGCGAGGCGACGGTACGGGTCCAGATCAACTCGTACAGGCGCAGCTGGTCGGTGTCGAGTTCGTTGCTCACCTGCCTGGGAGTGCGAAAGGCCTCCCCCGCGGGACGGATCGCTTCGTGCGCCTCCTGGGCATTCTTCGAACGACTGCGATAGATCCGTGGCTCGTCGGGCAGATACTCGGCGCCGTACAACTCGGTCACCTGCGTCCGGGCCGCATGCAGGGCCTGCGACGACAGCGTCGTCGAGTCGGTACGCATGTAGGTGATATAGCCGTTCTCGTAGAGATTCTGCGCCAGGCGCATGGTCCGTTGCGCGGTGAAGCGGAGCTTGCGCCCCGCCTCCTGTTGCAGCGTCGAGGTGATGAACGGCGCGTAGGGCTTGTTGGTGAAGGGCTTTTCCGTCACCTGCGTGACACGAAAGGGCTGCTGGCGCAGCCTCTCGACCAGCTGCGTGGCATCCTCTGCCAACAGATGCGCCACGGCAGCGGCATCCTCCAATTGTCCTGTGGAGTCGATGAAGTGTCGACCCGTCGCCACCGGCAGACCACCGAGTTCGATGAGGCCCGCCGTAAGCTTGCCACCGCCGTCCGTGGTGAAATCAGCCTCCAGATCCCAGTACTCCGCCTGACGGAAACGCATGCGCAGGCGTTCGCGCTCCACCACCAGACGTGTCGCCACGGACTGAACACGTCCGGCAGAGAGCTTCGGCTTGACCTTGCGCCACAGGACGGGTGAGATCTCGTAGCCGTAGAGCCGATCCAGAATGCGGCGCGATTCCTGCGCACTGACCAGCCGCTGATCGATCTCCCGTGTCGAGTCGATCGCCGCCTGAATGGCAGGTTTGGTGATCTCGTCGAAAACCATGCGTCGTACTGGGACCTTGGGTTTGAGGACCTCGACGAGGTGCCAGGCGATGGCCTCCCCTTCGCGGTCTTCATCCGTCGCCAGCAGCAGCGCGTTGGCCCCTTTGAGCAGCTTACGCAGCTTGGTGATCTGCGCCTGTTTGCTGGCGGGAATGACGTAGAGTGGGGCAAAGTTTTCATCGACGTTCACCCCCAGGCGAGCCCAGGGCTCACCGCTGACGGCAGCAGGGATCTCACTCGCATTGGAGGGTAGATCGCGGATGTGCCCGATGGAGGACTCCACGACATAGCCTTTGCCCAGATAACCCTCAATCGTGCGCGCCTTGGCGGGTGATTCCACGATCACCAGGGCGTACGTCCCTTCAGCTGTTTTCGACATGTCTGCTGGTGCCTGCTCTCATCGTCTTCTGTGTTTGTCTGTTGCTGCCACCCGTGCAGTATGACCCGGTGCCCCTGCTCATGGCAAGTGGGCAGCGGCTGCTACCGGCGAACTTCGCGTCCGTACATTGGGTCACTTCCCAGGGCAGAATGCGCTGGTCTGCACCCCGATCTGGCCCCCATCCGACCACGAAAGGGTACGAATTGGCCGGAGTCCCGCCACCGCAAAGTCAGCCGGGGTGTGGAATTGCGCCAGAAGTTCCCTTGATGACACTCGGCCACTTTGCCGTGCGGACATGCCGTTTCAACCGCCTGCCGACGTTGGCTGGGCCCTGCTGAAAGGGGCGAGTGGATGATCGTCAGCCCGCCTCGATGGGTCACGATCTGCCAGGCTTGGGTCACTGCGACGCCGCCCGATTGGCCATGAACTCGTAGCCGACCTCCCTGGTGTCGTTCACCATCATGGTCGTTTCGAGTGCGACTCCGACGCCAGATCGTCGGGTGGCGCGTAGCCGGCCATGCCGTCGTGCCAGGGCGAGCCGAACAGGTTCGACAACACGGCCCATTCCCCCGGCGTCAGGTGTGTGTGGCTGTGATAGAGACACTTCTCAAGCCCTGCACTCTGGGCGGCAGAGACAATGCGGTGCAGGTCTCCCGCCGAGATCGGGTCCCCATGGTGGGGCTCACGCCCCGCCTCCAGCCATGGGACGACGCGGCCCGCCGGCGCCGCCGCCAGCATGCGCCGTGTTTCGCTGGCAACAAATGTCTCGAACTGTTCGGCGGGAAAGCCAAGATCCAGGTCCAGCCGCGAGCGCACCCATGGCAGCTGTATGCCAAGCAGCGCCTCGACGACCTTCATGGCGTGAGCGTCGGTGATGCCGGGATTCCAGGCCGTCAACGTCTGGATATAGCGACCGATGGTGCCGTAAAATCCATCGAAGCCGCGGTGATAGAAGTAGAGCTTGGGCAGGATGAAGTCATAGAGTCCCCCCATGACACCCAGATCGGCGCCGGTGAGCGGGTTGAAGCACGGCAAGCGCGAACCGACGCCGATTCTCACTTGCGACGGCATCTGCAGCTGCGCCTCCCGTTGGCGTCGATAGTAATCCATCAGCAAAGCGCGGCGGAAGGCGAAGAATGCCGCCAGATCGGCATTACCATCAAACAATTCGAGCATACCAAGAAAGCCGCCGTCCCCGCGCAGATCGATCTCCGCCGGCCGCAGGCTGTGCAGACGCGTGTGCATGCAGTCTCGCGCGGCGGCCATCGCCGCAAAATCATACCCCAGTTCTGTCGCTTTGGCTCGCAGGCTCTCGGGCATGTCTTCGAACAGATTGGACCGATGGCCCGGGGCGATCTCATAGCCCAGTTCCGGGCCATCGAGCACACCGCCGTGTACCATGGGAAAGGCTTCCATGACATCACGGACACGCGCCACCCGCGCCCGCAGCGACCTCTCGTCGGCCAGGTTGTGACCTTCGCCCCCTTGGCCCTGGCCGGCGTCGGGACAGAACACATAGATCTCCAGGCCCCGATCCCTGGCTGCCGTCAACGCCTGCTGCAGCAGCTTGCGTTTCGCCGGCAGCTTCTCTGTGGGGGCCTGTGGCGCCTCTACGTCGAGGTCACGGTAGACTGCGGGGTTGGGATCGAAACTGGCAACCGACATGCGCGTGCCGTCGGCCCCGGTAAACAGCAGCCGACCGACAACGATGGCCCCCACACCGCCGGCCTGCCAGCCATCGAAGATGCTCTCGTAGTCGTCCAGGACCGTCTCCAGCGGCTGACCGAAGCGCATCCACAGCTGTGGCTTTTCGGCCGTCACGTTGTGCTCCTCATTCCGGCTGCAGGTATTCGTCGGGTTTTTTCGAGTCCGGTGGCCAGTAGCCGTTGCGACTCTGCCGCCACGGCTTGCCGCACATATGGGTCAGGATCGTCCACTCCGCCGGCCCGGGATCGGGATCCGGATGGAACAGGAAGCGGGTGGCGCCCGCCTCCTGCGTGGCCCGCAGGATGCCCTCGAGATCTCGCGCCGGCATGGGATCACCGGCGTGCGGGTAACGACCGGTGGAGACCCAGAAAATCGTCTTCTCCACATCGCCGATGGCGTCGAGGGCACGGCGGGTTTCACTGTGCACAAGCTGTGAGAAGAACTCTTCAGGGAACCCCATCTCCAGATCGATGAGGGACTTCACTCCGGGCAGGTCGAGACCAAAGAGCGACTTCATCAGCAGAAATCCGTCGGCTTCGGAAAGGCTCGGATTCCACTCGAGAAATTTCTGTACCCAGCGCTGTACCGTTCCGTACAGGCCATCGAAGCCGCGGTGCCAGTAGTAGTGCTTGGGGAAGATGACGTCGAAATACTGCGGCATCTCGTGGTAGTTCTGTCCCGTCAACGATGACCATGAGGTGATGCGTGGAATGCCACCCAGTTGCACGTAACGGTCGACCTGATCCAGATCGGCTCGTGCCTTCTGCCAGATGTTCACCGATCGTTGCTGCCGGGCCCGCAGCCAGTACAGCCCGTCCTCGTCGATATCGAACAGCAACAGTCCCGCCAGCGCCCCGCCGGGTGCGTGGTAGCGCACACGGTCCGGGGTGAGCTTGTGGAAGGCGTCACGCATCTTGCCGATGCCACGCTCCAGACGATCCACGTCAAA
>CALFPI010000757.1 GCA_937919035.1 uncultured Gemmatimonadaceae bacterium | reverse complement strand
CCGGAAGACCTGTTCTATCTGTCGATGATCGAGAGTGGTTTCAATCCCCGCGCCTATTCGCGGGCGCACGCTGCCGGCCTCTGGCAGTTTGTTCGCTCCACAGGTCGCCTCGAAGGACTGCGCATTGACAACTGGGTGGACGAGCGCCGCGATCCGGTGAAGTCGACACACGCAGCGGTGCAGCATCTTTCCAGCCTCTACAAGGAATTCGGCGACTGGCGACTGGCGGCAGCAGCGTACAACTCAGGTCGCGGCCGCGTTCGGCGGGCCATTGCCAAGGCTGGCACAGAAGACTTCTGGGCGCTTGAACTGCCCCGTGAAACGCGCAACTATGTGCCCCTGCTCATGGCGGCGGCAGTGATCGCCAAAGACCCGGAACGCTTCGGCTTCGAACTACCTGAAGTCGACGAGGCGGTCACGTGGGACCAGGTGAAGCTGACGGAATTGATCGATCTGAAAACGGCGGCGCGGCTGCTCGGCATCAAGGACATTGACCATCTCCGCGTGCTCAATCCGGAACTGCTCAATGTGTTCACGCCGCACCGTCCCAAAGAGGGGTATGTATTCAACGTGCCTCCGGGACAGGGCGGACGGTTTCTTGCCTCCTTCAACCGCATGCCGAAATCGGCGCGCTCCGGAGTTTATGAGTACAAGGTTTCCCGGGGTGACAACCTGTCGACCATCGCCCGCGCTTTCAGCGTGTCCACACGCGACCTGGCGGACGCCAATGGCCTGGCCAACGCCTCGCTGATACGCCCCGGTCAGGTCATCGTCATCCCCATCATGGGTGGACAACTCGCGCCACCAGGGTCCGGCTCGCATACCGTGCGCAGCGGCGAATCCCTGTGGACGATCTCACGGAAGTACAGCGTCTCGCTGCAGAATCTGCGTGTCTGGAACGCCCTCCGCGATGATGTCATCCGCCCGGGCCAGACGCTCAAGGTCGGCAAACAGGTGCTGACAACCCGCCAGCGGTCTCCCGTCGGAACTGACGCCAACGGCCGTTCCGTGCACACCGTCCGCAGTGGCGAAAACCTGTGGATCATTGCTCGCATCCATGCGATCGGCGTGACAGACCTGAAACTGTGGAATGGCCTGGCCGAAGACATGATTCGTCCCGGGCAGTCCTTGATTGTCAGTGTTGCACCCGAAGCCAGCGAGGATTCCTACACCGTCGTGCGTGGTGACACGCTCTACAGCATTGCCCGTCGTTTTGGCATCGACGCCAACCAGATCGCCAGGCACAACAACATGAGCCTGTCGTCGACACTTCTGACGGGAATGGAATTGCGCATCCCCGGCCGCCAACTGGACTAGGCGAGCGCCCCGGCTGCCATGCTCACGGTTCTACGACATATCCTGTATCTGGCGCTGGTCTTCATCCTGCAGACCACGTGGGTCCGCCATCTGCAGATCGGCGGCATACAACCCGATCTGGTGCTGCTCACGGTCATCTTCATCGCCCTGCTTGGGGGCCACGTGGAGGCGGCGTTGCTCGGCTTTGCCATCGGCCTGTGCCAGGATGCCTACTCGCCCCAGGACCTCGGGCTGAACGCGCTGGCAAAAGCCCTCGTGGGATTCGGCGTAGGTTTCGGTCGCGGTGGGATTCTGGCCGACACTGCACAGGTCCAGGTCGCTGTTGTTGTTGTCGCCGTCTTCGCCCACGACATGATCTACTAC
This sequence comes from uncultured Gemmatimonadaceae bacterium, assembly GCA_937919035.1. Classification (GTDB taxonomy): domain Bacteria; phylum Latescibacterota; class UBA2968; order UBA8231; family UBA8231; genus UBA8231. The sequence continues at coordinate 14,235 of CALFPI010000757.1, read as the reverse complement.
CTGGGGTCAGGTGCCGCCTCGATGTCCGACGTGCCCTACTTGTTGATACGTTTCGGCATCGGCCGGGCCATATACACCGGTGTGATCGGGATCTTCATAGCCTGGTTGTTGCAGATCCGGCGCCAACTGATTCCCACCTAGGCCGTCGCTATGGACCCCGAAGTCCTTGAGGACTGGGCACGGAGACTGCGTGGCCTGATGACTCTCGCAGGTTTGCTGTTTGCCGTACTCCTCCTGCGCCTCTTCCACCTGCAGATCACCACCGCCGACGACTATGCCAAGGAGTCGGAGGACAATCGCATCACCCAGAAGCGACTGAAGGCGCCGCGTGGTCTGATCCTCGATCGAGATGGCGAAGTCATCGCGCGCAACCGGGCCGCCTACAGCATTCAACTGATCCGCGGATCGCGTGAGAGCGATGCTCAGGCGATCGCCGCCCTCGAGGCGGCCACGGGCGAGACTGTCAAACTCGGCAAGCGCGGGCGTGAGCGCACCGTGCGCCTGAAGCGGGACGTCAGTTTTCCCACAGTCGCCATCGTCGAAGAGCGCCTGCGGGACGAATGGCCTCTGGACGTTGAGATAGAACCGCAGCGTTTCTACCCCTTTGGTGCTTTGACATCCCATCTCATCGGCTACCTGGGCGAGAAGCAGGATGATCTGACAAGCCCGCGGGGACGTCCGTACGTTGCCGGCGACTACGTCGGACAGACGGGCCTCGAGCGCGTCTACGAAGACAGCCTGCGAGGCTGGGATGGCGTCAGCTATCTCGAGGTCGATGTACGCGAGAGAGTCATCAAGGAACATCCTTTCCCGGATCGCGAGCGTGCACCACGCCCGGGGCGGGACCTGGAGCTGACGATTGATCTCGACATCCAGCGGGCTGCCGTCAACGCCCTGCCCGACTCGCTTGCGGGAAGTGTCGTCGCCCTCGACGCTCGCAACGGCGCCATTCTCGCTCTGGTCAGTCATCCGTCGTTCGATCCCAATGTGTTTGTCTCCTATGGCTCACAGGCAGAGCGTCAGCGGCTGATACAGGATCCCAGCAAACCGATGCTCAACCGGGCCATCCAGGGCGGCTACCCGCCTGGATCGACGCTGAAAATGATTGCTTCCGTGGCGGCACTGGAGAGTGGTATCACGGATACGTTGTCGACGTTTGCCGCTTGCGCCGGCTCCTTGCAGGTCGGCGATGTCGTCTTTCGCTGTCTCAGCCGTGACGGTCACGGCGAGCTGAACCTGCTGGAAGCCACCGAGGCCTCGTGTAACATTTACTTCAATCATCTGGCTGCCCTCCTTGGCATAGAGGCGTGGCACGACTATGCGGCGCGCTTCGGCTTTGGCGTGCCCACGGGCGTTGATCTGGAGCCATCGGAGCTGTCTGGCATTCTGCCGGACCGGCGCTACCACCAGGAACGCGATGGCTGGGTTACTGGACACCTCATGAACCTGGTGATCGGGCAGGGAGCCATGCTGGTGACGCCGATGCAGATGGCGCGCTATGTGGCGGCTCTCGGCAATGGTGGCTATCTGGTTACCCCGCATCTGCAGGGAGACCCCCCGCCCCCTGTGCGCATCGACGGTGTCTCCGATGCGACGATCGACATTGTCCGGCGATCGATGTACCGGGTGGTTTACGGTGATCATGGCACCGGCAAGCGGGTGCAGATCGAGGGCATCCTTGTGGCTGGCAAGTCCGGTACGGCTCAAGGGCCGCGGGCGGACGATGATGCCTGGTTCGTCGCCTTCGCGCCGTACGACGAGCCGGAAATCGCCGTCGCCGTGCTCATCGAAGGGGGCGGCGGCGGCGGCACGAATGCTGCACCTGTAGCCCGCGCTGTGGTGGAGGCATACTTCCTCGACCAGGCCCGCCACGGCGCGATGGCCGCTGAACTTGATAGTCGCCAACGTGGAGGCAGCTGACCTTGCGTCGTGAACTCGACCTGAGCCTGCTCGTCGCCGTCGCCATGATGATCGCCTTTGGTGTTACCATGGTGTACAGCGCCAGCGGCTCCGATGTGTGGCGCAGTCAGGGCCTGTTTGCCATCATCGCCCTGTTTGTGGCCGTAGCCATCGTCTACGTCCCGGAAAAACTGTTCTACGACCTGGCCTACCCACTCTACGGCATCGGCATGTTGTCGTTGATCGTGGTCCTCGTGTGGGGCACCGGCAGCCCTGCGCGCTGGCTGGCCATTGGTTCGCTTCGACTGCAGCCGGCGGAGTTCGCCAAGATTGCGACCATCATGGCCATTGCCCGCTTTCTCGGCGACCAGTCGTCGGAGCGTGTCTCCGGCCCCCGCACCATCGGCCTGGCCGTGTTGCTGGCGGCCCTCCCCATGGGCCTCGTCGCTCGTCAGCCCGACCTCGGCACAGCGGTGTCCTTCGGCGCCGCCCTGATCCCGATGTTATACTGGGCGGGTATGCGCCCGTTACACGTCTTCTTTCTGACGGCGCCCATGCTGAGTGTGGTCTTCAGTTTTGAGCCCCTGTGGCAGGACCAGGCGCCGATTGTCTTCGCCCTGTTCATCATTCTCAGTTCGGTCATCATTCAGCTCTTGCTGGCACGCTTGTGGGTGACCCTTACCTTGCTGGGTGTCAACCTGTCCGCCGGTCTGGTAACGACCTACTTGTGGGCTAATTTTCTTCGCGGTTATCAGAAGGCTCGCATCATGACGTTCCTCAATCCGGAGAGTGACGCCCTCGGATCGGGATGGAATATCATCCAATCCAAGATCGCCATTGGTTCGGGTGGCCCCACAGGCAAAGGCTTCCTTCAGGGCACGCAGACGAAGTACGAGTTTCTGCCAGCGGCACATACAGACTTCATTTTCTCCGTCATCGGTGAGGAACTGGGTTTTGTCGGCTCCGTCTTTGTCCTGTCGCTCTTCCTGTTCGTCATCTGGCGCTGCCTCTACATCGGTACGGTTGCCAACAATCGCTTCGCCAGTCTCCTGGCCGTGGGTCTCGGGTCGATGCTCACCTTCCACGTATTCGTCAACGTCGGAATGACGATCGGCGTGATGCCGGTGACCGGTCTGCCGTTGCCTTTTCTCAGTTATGGAGGATCCTCACTGCTGACCAACTGTCTGGCCGTGGGGTTGCTGCTGCACATCTACGCCCACCGACACGAGTACTGATGCTCCCCTGTATCGAACGTCTGCGTAACCGCCTTGAGTACCTGCGCCATAGCGGCTGGATGCTGGCGGCCCTCGGCGTGTTTGTCGTGCAGAACCATTGCGGCGTTCCCGGAGTGGCGCACGACCAGTTGGCGGCACACTTCCTCGACCGCGGGCAGGATGCCCGAGCCCTGCGTGAGGCGCAACGCGCCATCCGCGAGTCGCCTGACGACCCGACGCCACGAGTCATCGCGTCCCTCGCTCTGGCCGGGCTCGGTCAGACAGAGGCGGCCGCCACCGCTGTTGAACGGGCCCTGGAGTTGGATCTGGATGATCCAAGATTGTATGGCACGCTGCGCTCCATCTGCATCGATGCCGACCGCGAGGACCTTGCCCTGGAGGCGCTGCAGCGGCTTGTTGCCGAACGCCCCGGACACTGGTTGCTGACACTCAATCTCGGCTGGGCGCACCGTGCTGTCGGCGATGACGAGCAGGCCTTGTTGCTACTCGAATCGGCCGTCGCGAATCCGGATTCTGCGGCGCCGACAGAGGACCTCATACTCGCCCACTTCGAGCTCAGCCGGGTCTATGCCGCGCAGGAGCGTCTGGATGATGCCCGCCGTGTTCTCGGCGATGCCCTGCACTACGCACCGCATGACCCCCGATTGCTCGTCGCCTCAGGGGAACTGCATCTGCGGCTGCAGCAGCCCAAGGAAGCGGAAGCCTTCTTTGAGCAGGCCGTTGCACACAGTGATGCCCCAGGCATCACGGCGTCACGGATCGCCATGGCGTTTTACAACGCAGGGGATCGATCCCGGTCGATTCTGTTCTACGAGCGAGCCATCATGGAACACCCCGAACCACTGACGCTCAACAACCTGGCCTGGACCTACGCGGAGGCAGATCTCAATCTCGACCGCGCCCATGAGTTGTCTTTGCGGGCCGTCAAGACCGATGCTGACAATGTTGTCTTTCTCGACACCTATGCCGAGGTGCTGTTCCGCAAGGGGCGCACGCCACAGGCGGTCGCCGTCATCCGACGCTGCATAGAACTGGAGCCCGAGGATGGCGAGCACTACCACTACTTGCGAGAGCAGCTCAAGCGCTTTCATCCTGCCAGCTCCGATTCAGTCCTGTAGGGCTCTCACGATTGCGCCATCACTCGGGCGAAAATCACCGATGTTGATATCGAGCCGTTCCAGCCGCGTGTAGAGATACTTGCGTGACATACCGATGGTATCGGCAACCCTTGCCAGCACGCCGTTGTGACGGCGCAGCGCCGCACACAGAAATCTCCGGTCGAACCATTCGCGAGCCTCGCGATAGCTGACTGCGCCAAGGTCACAGAGCTGTTCCGGATCCTGTCGTTCGCGCCAGCGTCGGATGTCGTCCGGGACATCGGCAGCAGTCAACTGTGCTCCTCCGAGAACCGCCATTCGCTCCAAGGTATTCTCCAGTTCGCGGATGTTTCCCGGCCACGGATAGGCGCTCAGCAGTTGTAGCGCAGCGTCATCGATCTGACACGACCGCACGTGACGGCGACGCTGCAGAAAGTGCCGCGCCAGCAGCGGCACATCCTCGCGGCGCTCCCGCAGAGATGGCAACTCGAATGGCACAACGTGCAGGCGGTAGTACAGATCCTCCCGGAAGCGACCCGCCCGTACCTGTGCCATCAGGTCGGCATTCGTTGCCGCCACAACTCGCACATCAGCCGACAGCGTCCGATCCCCACCAACGCGCTCGAATCGGCGCTCCTGCAGCACCCGAAGCAAGCGCGTCTGCACACGCATTTCTGCCACCCCGACTTCGTCGATGAACAGCGTGCCACCCCGCGCCTGCTCCAGGCGCCCACAACGTTGGCGCACAGCACCGGTAAACGCCCCTTTCTCGTGGCCGAACAACTCCGACTCCAGCACGCTTTCCGGCAGGCAAGCACAGTTCACCTCGACGAACGGGCCGGCGGCGCGTCCGCTGTGGTCATGAACGGCTCGAGCCAGGACACCCTTACCGGTGCCACTTTCGCCCGTGAGCAGCACTGTCGCCTCTTCACGGGCCACACGCTGCAACTGCGCGACCAGGCGGCGCATATAGAGATTGGCCGACGTCAGCATCGCCGGTACGGGTCCCTGAGGGATCGCACGTGGGAGCAGTGGGCCATCAGCGCTGGGCTGGTTGAGAATATGGGTTTGATGCACGAATAGGCTCCATGTCAGTGGCACAGCAATGAGTGAGTGCTGTCCACTGCCTCAGCGATCTTTGTGCCTGCCGCCCTGACAGTGGTCTGCAGGCCCGACAGATCTGCCGGCCGGTACTCTGTCGTGCATTTCGGTACCGGTCGTCATGCGGCACATGCCGGGGCCTCGCGGAAAGTGTGCCATGACGGAAGGGATGACGCTTGAGGACCGCTGCAGGCAACGGCATATTGATGCGCATGATGAACCAAGCCCATGGCGAGAGGACGGCAGACTGCCCCATACTCAAGTTGCTGGATGGCCAGCAAGGGCTCCGCTCGGTCATCGACGATGTCAAGCGCGTGCTTGGCGTGTCCGTCGATGTGCTGATTCGAGGCGAGAGTGGCACGGGCAAGGAACTGATTGCCCGGCTTCTGCACGAGGCCGATCCCCTGCGGCGCGGACACGGCTTCGTGGCAGTGAATTGCGCCGCCCTGCCGGAGAGTCTGCTCGAAGCTGATTTGTTCGGCTACCGTCGGGGCGCCTTCACCGGCGCAACAAGCGACCGTGAAGGCTTGTTCCAGCAGGCCCACAAAGGCACGCTCTTTCTTGATGAAATCGGAGAATTGCCTGCGCGCCTGCAACCCAAACTGTTGCGGGTTCTGCAGGAGCGTGTCGTGCGGCCCGTCGGTGGGTCAGAGGAAGTGGCCGTCGATGTTCGCGTGGTGTCGGCGACAAACCGGGATCTGGACATGTCCATGGGTCACGAAGGTTTCCGTGTCGATCTCTACTACCGGCTTGCCGACTTCGTTCTTGATCTGCCGCCCTTGCGACAACGACGCCGTGACATCCCACATCTGGCCGATCATTTCCTGCACCTCTATCGAGATCTGTTTGACCGGCGGCACATCGACGCCCTCGGTGAGGGCGCCCGTGCCTGGCTGTGCAGTTGCGATTGGCGCGCCAACAATGTGCGCGAGCTGAGCGTCGTTATGAAGCGCGCCATCCTGCTCTGTGACGGGCCGGTGTTGACGGCACAACACCTGTGGTCGGCCGTGTCACGGGGTGAAGGGGAGCGTGCCCGGCAAGTGCCGCCAGGCGTTGATGAACACACACGGCTGGAGACGGCCCTGCGACAGGCTGGGGGCAATCTGTCCGCTGCTGCCCGTCAACTTGGCATGAAGCGCTCGACTCTGCACGACCGGATCCGACGGCACCGCGTGCACCGGGCAGCTCAATCGTGAACCCTCTGCCTGGCACCTGGCAGGATGCTCTGGCCCACCGTCGGCGGCATTTCGATCTGCAGGACCCGGACATTTGCGTGCGCCTGCTGCATGCCGAAGATCTGTCGCTGCGCTGTGATCGCTTCGGCTCTGTCTGCTGGTTTTACGAGTATGCAAGCGGAGCGCCCGCAGAAGCCCGGCAGCTGCTGTATGAGTCCTTTACGCGGGCCGCAGGGGCCCACCACTGGCACGCGCATGGCATGCACGATCGTGGCCGTGATCCACAACTAGGGCACCACACGGAGTCCCCTGGCGCCCCCAGGTCCTGGCACGCAACAGAAAACCACCAACTTTTTGAGCTGCGGGCCGCTAGCGGGCAGTCGCCGGGGTTGTTTCTCGACCAGCGCGACAATCGCGCCTGGGTGCGACAGCACGCAGCTGGTGCCCGCATTCTGAACCTGTTCGCCTATACCGGCAGCTTCGGCGTCGCCGCTCTGGCCGGCGGCGCGCTGGAGGTCGTGCAAGTGGACGTGAGCCCCCCCTATCTCGACTGGGCACGCGTCAATGCCGCACTCAACGGCCTGAGTTCGGCTCGTGTGGAATACAGCGCGGTGGATGCCCGGCTCCTTGTTGCCGGCTGCCACAAGAAAGGGCGCCGCTTTGACGGCATCATCTGTGATCCACCCTCCTTCGGTCGCGGGCGGGGCCGCAACAACCGGGTGTTCCGTGTCGAGCGGGACCTGGCCGAACTCGTGCACGAATGCCGGGCGATCCTCGAACCGGGGGGCTGGGTTCTTGTGTCATGCAATTTCGAAGGCTGGTCTCAGGCGCGCTTCGAGGCCGTTGTGCGTGGAATCGGCGGCACGATCGAGTCAGCACCCGGTGCTGGCCAGGATTGCCGGGCCGCCGGGGTCCCGCCTCTGCTGAAGAGCTGTGTCCTGCGTCTTACCTGATCTGTCGCGCCCGGTCTACAACCCCCACACGGATTGTGCCGTGGCGCCGAAGATCGCACCACGATCCGCAGCGCTGAGGTCGGCGAAGTATTCCAGGGGAACACGCAGAGAATTGTCGTAGCCCTCGCGTGAACTGACGGGAGGATAGTCGGATCCCCACATCAGGCGCTGCGGACCGAAGGCATCCAGCGCCAGTCGAGCCAGCGGCGGGATCGGATCGAAAGGCAGGGGCAGCGGACAGAACTCGCCGAAACCGGGGAGCTTCATCGACAGATTCTGGTGGGCTGACACATGGGCCAGGGCCTGACGAAATTCTCCATACGGTGCAACCACGTCCGGGCCCACGCCACCGAGGTGTTCGATGACGATGCGCAGATCTGGAAATGTTTCGATCACCTCGTCGAATGCTGCCGAAAGCAACCATGCCGGTCGGCAGGGGGCGCTGACGATGAGCCCGAGCTCATTGGCAGCACGCCACTGAGCCAATGGATCTTCAGCGGCGGCACGAGCGTTGGCGCGCAGGCGAATGCCCTGGATCCCCTGTGCGGCCCAGTCACGCACAGCCGTGCCGTCATCGTCATCGGGGACGATCATGGCCGCTGCCAGTTTACCCCGATACCGCGAGATGCAATCCACCAGGTACGAATTGTCCGTATTGCCACCGTACTGGATGAGTACCGCCTGCCCGACGCCCGACGTTTCCATATGTCGCAGCAGCGACTCCACCGGCTCATATTTCTGCAACCCGGCGTGGCAGTGCGTGTCAACGATCATCATGGCGCAGTCTCTCCGGCAGAACGAGAAAACGCCACACGTCTTATGTGCGGCGTCCTATGGCAGAACCCTGGCGTGTTACAAAGTGAAGAGGCTGTCGATCAGACCAGTGCCGCCGCACGCGCGTGACTGACTTCGCCGGCAAGACGCCGGTAGTTGTCAGCGCCCGTCGAACGCGGTTCGTACAGGATCACGGGCTGCCCAAAACTTGGCGCGGCGGCAAGGCTGACGTTTCGCTTGATCGCCGTCTCGTAAACCTTGTCGTTGAAGTAGGACTTTACTTCGGCGGCGACGCGCTTCGATAGCTGCAGACGTTCGTCGTACATGGTCAGCAGCACCCCCTCTATTTCGAGGGTCGGGTTGAGATAGCGCTGCACGAGCTGGATGGAGTTGAGCAGCTTGCTCAGGCCCTCAAGGGCATAGTACTCGCACTGCACCGGAATCAACACGGAATCTGCCGCTGTCAGGGCGTTCACAGTGAGCAGTCCCAGGGATGGCGGACAATCGACAATGATGAAGTCGTAATCAGGACGTACCGTTTCGAGGGCCTCCGCCAGACGCTTTTCACGCCCGAGAACAGAAGACATTTCGACTTCGGCACCAGCCAGGGAAATGCGCGATGGTGCCAGATCAAGGCCAGGGATGCCGGTGGAACTGATTACTGCTTCGAGGGGAGCGTGACCGAGAAGAACTTCGTAGACCGAACCGTCGAGATTGTCGATGCCGGCCTCACAGCCGCTCGTCGCATTGGCCTGGGGGTCTATGTCGATGAGCAGAGTGCGATTGCCGTCGTTGGCCAGACAGGCAGACAAATTGACCGCAGTCGTTGTTTTGCCCACCCCGCCTTTTTGATTCGAGACAGCAATGACTCGGCCCATATGACTGCTCACGACTCGCTGATGAATTGCTGATCCGAGGGCGCAACGAAAACGCGGTTCCGGAAGGGAAACCGCGTCGTGGTGCCTCCACATTGGGGATCTGCTACAGTCCCATTGTGAGCGGCAATATATGTGGGCCCCTAGGGGGGCGTCAATGATAAATGGACGCGCCGCAAGGTCGTCGGCAGGTGCCCTGAAATTTGGCCGTTTCAGGTGCGGTCCACTGGTGCTCCTTTAGCCGGAGACGCCCGCAAGAGCTGCCAGTAGGGCGCCGAAAAACAGCCCGGTGGCGACGAAGAAGAAAGCGCCGAGGCGCATCATCAAGCTGTTTTTTGAGACGCGGGTGCGAATCTGGTTCGAGTGCATTGCTCAGTATCCTCCTGGGGGTCTGTACCGTTGTTATCGGCAGACTCCTTGGATCCCTTGATCAGGAAAGAGGAAGTCCTTTCCGTCGGGTTGGGTTGGGGCGGAACGCTTTTCTGCGGCGCCTCCCTGGCGCCTGCGTCATCATGACACACGCCCTGTCTTGAGCAACTCTCGTACCCGAATGAGAAAGGTCTCGGAGCGCCGCCGGACGGCACCCCGAGATCTCTCTCCGTCAGGTGGCCGCGTAGGGTCGCAGGCGGTCGTGGAACCTTGGGTGCCGTAACTTGCTGAGAGCGACCTCCTTGATCTGCCGGACACGCTCCCGGGTGAGCCGGAAGCGCCCACCGATCTGATCCAGCGTCAGAGCTTTGTCCTCCCCAATGCCGTAGTACAGCCGCAGAATCCTCGCCTCGCGCTCCGACAGCGCTGCCAGAGCTGTGCCTACATCCTCTTGCATCGTATCGTCGAGGAAGTCGTCTTCGACGCTGCGCTGACCTTCGTCCCAAACCATATCGAGCAGGCAGCGCTCCTGGCCGCCGGCAAATGGGGCATCGAGGGAACGCATGGGTTGACCACCGACCAGGGTCTGCTCGATCACCTCTACAGGGTGATCGAGAACAGCGGCGACCCTCTCCAGGGATGTCGGTTCGCCGCCTTTTTGCAGGGCTTCCATCGTCCTTGCGATCTTCGACAACAGGTCGAGGCGATTGGCGGGCACACGCACCGTGGCCTGCTCCATCAGAGTCTGCAGGATCGATTGACGCACCCACCAGACAGCGTAGGAGATGAACTTGAAGCCCCTGGTTTCATCAAATCGCTCCGCCGCCGTAATCAGGCCCACATTGCCGGCACTGATCAATTCAGCCAGTGGTAGTCCCCGTCCCTGGTACTCCTTAGAAACTGCAACCACAAAGCGGAGGTTCGCCTCCACAAGGGTGTTGCGCGCCGTGCCATCGCCGGCGCGAATGCGCCGAGCCAGTTCCCCTTCTGCGGCACTCGACAAGGGGCAGGAATCAGCAATGTCCCGCAGATAACTCGACAGGGTCGATGTAGCTTCGGTGGTGCCACGCCGCGGTCCAGGACTGTCGGTGGATCTCTTTATCCCTGCCATCATGGGCATCCTTTCATCGGTTGTGGAGACTGCCCTTGGGACCCCTCAGAAAATTCCCCGGTTCCCTGCATGTCGTGAATTGACAGGTACTTGTGAGCAGAATCACCTTCCTCGTTCAGGCGCCACATCCGACTCCTCAGAGCCCCGCTGAAACAGGCCCGTGGCAGAATTTCTGAGTCCCCGTACATTCTCTGGGCTCGACAGATCCGCATGACCGACGAGGATGGACCCTGAGATGGACGAGCGCGGCGACGAGGCGACCCCCGTCAGCGAGCTCAAAGCGCTGGTACGGGCATTCGTCGAAGAGCGGGAATGGGACCAGTTCCATACGCCCAAGGACCTGGCCATCGGTCTCTCGGTGGAGGCTGCGGAACTGCTGGAGCACTTTCGTTTCCGCTCAAATGATGAGATGGAACAGCGTCTGCTGGTGGCGGATCGACGCACCGAGATCGCCCATGAACTGGCAGACGTGCTCTACTTCGTTCTGCTCATGAGTGCCAACCTCGGGTATGACGTGACGACGATTCTGCGCGACAAGCTGGAAGTCTCGGCCCGCAAGTATCCGATCGATCAGGCGCGGGGCGTTAACGAGAAGTACACCGAATTGAGACCAGCAGAAGGGGAGACGAGTTGACCGACAGCACCGCCTGTTCTGCTTTCCAAGAGTTGGTAGGTATCATGACCCGGCTGCGCGCCGCCGACGGCTGCCCGTGGGATCGCGAGCAGGATCACATCACGCTCAAACCCTATCTGCTGGAAGAGACCTACGAGGTTCTCGATGCCATCGAAGCCGGAGATGACGGCCAGTTGCGCAGCGAACTGGGGGATGTGCTGCTGCAGGTGGTGTTCCATGCGCAGATCGCATCCGAGACCGGGCGCTTCACAGCGGACGACGTCTGTCGGGCGATCACCGAGAAGCTGATCCGTCGTCACCCGCACGTGTTCGCCGACGTTGCCGTGGCAGATTCCAACGACGTCCTGCGCAACTGGGAACAGATCAAGCTCGAGGAACGTGGCGGTGATGAAGGTCCCGCTCCCTCGGCGCTGGATGGCGTCCCCAGGCCCTTGCCAGCGCTGTTGCGCGCGCAGAGGGTACAGGAAAAGGCATCACACGTGGGCTTCGACTGGGAGCACGTCGATGGCGCCCTCGCCAAGGTAACTGAAGAAATCGAAGAGCTGCGCCAGGAATGTGATGCCGGCGGCACGCCGGAGCGCATCCACGAGGAATTTGGCGATTTGCTCTTCGCCCTTGTCAATGTAGCCCGTTTCATGAAGGTGGCACCGGAAGACGCCCTTCGTGGTGCTGTCGACAAGTTCGACCGGCGTTTCCGCCGAGTGGAACAGGTTCTTGCCGCACGTGGTACCAGCCTGCGTGAGGCGACTCTGCAAGAGATGGACACCGTCTGGAACGAAATCAAGGCAGAATGAAAAGTACCGCCGATACCATTCGAAACATCGCCATCATCGCCCACGTCGATCACGGCAAGACCACGCTCGTGGATGGCATGCTGAAGCAGACGCATGTGTTTCACGACAATCAGGCCGTGATGGAACGCGTTCTGGACTCCAATGATCTGGAGCGCGAACGCGGCATCACAATCACCGCCAAGAATACAGCCGTGCTCTACGGTGACACGACGATCAACCTCGTCGACACACCAGGGCACGCCGACTTCGGCAGTGAGGTGGAGCGCATTCTCAACATGGTGGACGGTGTGCTGCTGCTCGTCGATGCCGTTGAGGGTCCCATGCCACAGACCCGCTTCGTCCTGCGCCACGCGCTGCATCAGGGGCTGAAAGCGATCCTGGTGGTCAACAAGGTCGATCGTCCCGCGGCGCGTCCGGACTGGGTAACCGACCAGACCCTGGACCTGTTTCTGGAGTTGGGCGCCAGCGACGAACAGTGCGACTTCCCGATTCTCTATACGCGGGCCCTGGAAGGGCGGGCGGGGTATGACCACACCGACCTCGCCGATGATCTGGGCCCGTTGTTCGAGACCATTCTCAAGAGTGTGCCCCCGCCTGTGGTTGATCGTGACGCCCCACCACAGCTGCTGGTCACAACCCTGCAATACAGCAACTACGTCGGCAAGATTGCCGTGGGTGTGTTGTTGTCGGGGGAACTGCGCGCCGGCCAACCGGTGGCACACATCGATCGTGACGGTGTCCTGCACAAATCACGCATCGGCGAGGTCTTCACCTTCCGCAACCTCGAACGCCAACCGCAGGAGGTTGTGACCGCCGGCAGCATTATCGCCCTGTCCGGTATCGAGAACGTCGGCATCGGCGATACCATCACCGATATCGACGACCCTCGCCCGCTGCCACGGATCGAGGTCGAGCAACCGACGGTGCGCATGACCTTCGGCATCAATACCAGCCCCTTTGCCGGACGGGAGGGTCGCTTCCTGACGAGTCGCCAGATCCGCGACCGACTGCACCACGAGCTCGAGCAGAATGTCGCGTTGCGTGTCGAAGATGCGGACGTCACCGGACAGTGGGCTGTATCCGGGCGGGGCGAGCTGCATCTGGCGATTCTCATCGAAACGATGCGCCGCGAGGGGTATGAGTTTTCCGTGAGCCAGCCCGAAGTCATCTACCATGAAGGTGACAACGGCCTCGAGGAACCTTTTGAGGAAGTCTACATCGAAGTGCCCTCAGCCAACCTCGGCGCCGTCAGTGAGATGCTTGGCCGTCGTCGCGGGCGTTTGACCGACATGCGGCACACAGACAGCGGCATCGTGCACTGCACGTACGTTGTGCCCACGCGTGGCATGCTCGGTTTCCGCAATCCGTTCCTCACCTCCACTCGCGGCAACGGCATCTACCACACGTTGTTTCACGAGTACGCCCCCTTCGCCGGTGCGATCGACACGCAGGACTTCGGCTCCCTCGTCTCCGGCGACACCGGCATCGCTTCGGCCTACTCGCTGACCAATCTCAAGCAGCGGGGCTCGTTCTTTATCCCACCGGGCACCGAAGTCTACGACGGTCAGGTCATCGGCCAGCATATTCGCTCGGGAGACTTGCTCGTCAACCCGACAAAGCGCAAGCCCGGCACCGGGCACCGGGCAGCACCCTCCGGCGATGAAGAGCAGTTGCCGCCGCACCGCATTATGTCACTCGATGACATCATCGAGTATCTCAGTGTGGACGAGTTGATGGAGGTGACACCGGGTTCACTGCGGATCCGCAAGAAGGAACTGCAGAGCCACCTGCGCGAGAGAGAGGCACGCCAGGCAAAGTTTGCCACGGCGTAGTCAGACTTTTTGACCACCCATACTGCGAGAGAGCGACAATGAGTGACGACAAGCCGACGATCGACGTGCCGGAGAACGGCCCCTTCCTCGTCAAGGGTCTGGGCAAACTGACAGACGCCCAGAATCATCCCATCGAGATGGCCAAGGATGTCATCGCCCTGTGTCGCTGTGGTGCTTCGAAGAACAAGCCCTTCTGTGACGGCACACATAAGGAGATTGGTTTCACCGGAGCCAGGCAGCGGCAGGAAGAGCATCCGGTGCGTGAGTATGCGGGGGAGGAGTTGACCGTTGTTGATGACATCGGCATCTGCTGCCACGCCGGGGCCTGTGTCAAAGGAGCGCCGGAGGCCTTCTTCAAGTGGGAAGGTGACGAGCGTGTGTCCCAG
>CALFPI010000756.1 GCA_937919035.1 uncultured Gemmatimonadaceae bacterium | reverse complement strand
CCACGGCGGCGCGGTTGTGCCCCTTAGATAGGCGTGAGCATCACCAACGTGCAGGTGCAGACGCTTGTTCGGCTCGGGCAGCCCGAAAAAGCGCTGCGCCACATCAACCACAGCGGGGCGCAACTCAGCGACGTCCACCGTACACGGACCGCACGAGTGCAGGAGGAATTTCACCATGGAGCCACCGCCAAGACCCAGCACCAGTGCCCGTGTTGGCTCGGTCTCCATGAACAACAGGGCCGTCATCATGCAGCGGGTGTAGTCGAGCGCCAGTTCCTCGGGGCGGGCGACGAACATTGTACTCTGCCGCGCCGAGGAGCCGAAGTGCAGGGATCGCAACTTGCCGTCACCCTCCTCGACCACGTCCAGTGGGCCGTACTCGTCCTGCTCGTGATGGATGACGGCGCCTCCCGGATATACGACAGGACGGGTCGTCGCCATCAGGCCTCCCCACGCCAGGCTCGCATGGCGCCAGCCGCCTGGTCCCGCCAACGCGCGTAGTTCGGCGACAGACGCAAGGCTCCATCAGGTTGTGGGATGAGCCGGCCGCCCTGCCCGCGCGGGTCTCCTCGTGTCTCGTTGACCTCGGCGAGCCGACTCCGCCAGACCTCGATACGGACCTGCCATCCTGGGTCGGCTGCCAGATCGATGCACTCTCCCGGATCCGTTGTCAGATCAAAGAACTGCTCGTGCCCGGTATGGTGAAACCAGATGTACTTCTGCGCGCCATCGGTGACGTATTGCATGCCATGTTCTTCGTCGTAGCAGGTGCTGTGCTCGCCCTGGACGAAGGCGCGCCAGGGCACCGACGCATCCCGCGACAGCGGCAACAGGCTGCTGCCATCCACGGACTCCGGGATGTCGACACCTGCTGCCTCCAGCAAGGTGGGCATGATGTCACGCAGTTCGATCGGCGCATCCCGCACCGTGTCTCGCGGGACATCATCTCCCCAGGCTGTTGGCCACTGCACAACAAAGGGAATCCGCGCCGAGCCTTCATACGCGTACGTCTTGCGCCAGTGGTGATGGTCACCCATCATGTCGCCGTGATCGGAGGTGAACAGAATCAGGGTGTTGGCCAATCCCTCGGGGTCTCGTTTGCGGTACTCGTACAGGAAGCGGCCGATCTGGTGATCGATGAAGGTGATGTTGCCGTAGTACCCGGCGCGGGCCCGCTGGGTTTCCCTGGCGGACCGGTGGGATCGCGGCGCGTTGACATCCGCCACCCGTCGATCGTAACGGTCCGACCAGTCACCGACGTGAGCCTTCGGGATGTCGTCGTGATCGACGTACATATCCCAGTATGCCTGGGGCGGATCATAGGGTGAGTGCGGTCGGGCAAAGGACAGCCACAGGAAGGACGGCGACGTGGGATCCCGCCTCTCCATCGCTCTGATTGCCTCGCTCGCTGTCCAGTACGTGGGATGCAGATGTTCCGGCAGATGTGACGGTCGAGCCATCCAACTGTTCCAGTCGATGGAGTGGTCGCGATAGCCATACTCACCCTCGCGGGCGCGCTCGAAGTGCGCGTGGTAGTCGGAGACAAAGCCGGGATCGCGCCGGCCCGACTCATCCAGCACCATTTGATGGAAGCCCTGCAGGCGCCGCTGGGGCGCGTGATGTGCCTTGCCCACCAATTGTGTGTGATAGCCGGCCGCAGCCAGTTCTCCCGGCAGGGTCGCCGGATACTGCAGGGCGTCGCTGCCGGCCATCGTCAGCCGGCCATGGTGCCACTGGTCCATGCCGGTGAGGATCCCCGCCCGCGCGGGCGTACAGGATGGCACGGAGGTATAGGCGTGACGGAAGCGTGTGCCGTTGCCGGCAAGCTCATCTAGGTAGGGCGTTTCGACCGCAGCATGGCCAGCACAACCCAGACAGTCACCCCGTTGCTGGTCCGTGGTGATCAGCAGCAGGTGCGGTTTGTTGTAACGCGCCATCTTTCGCTCCTCCCCTCAGGCTACGGGATCGGTACGTCCACTTGAACCATTGTCGCCGACGGCTGCTGCTGGGTCACGCGGCGGCGCGGCCCGACCAACGCGTTGCTAGAATGGCATCGACGAAGATCTGTCCCAGATGGGAAGTGATACAGGGAATGGCAATGAGGCCCTTGATGTCAGCCGAGACGGCGCTGTCCGGTATGAGTGCCAGTACCGTGAGCGCCACGGGAAGGGTCTTCTGGCTTGCCATCAGTACGACGGCTTTTCGCTGGGCCGGTTCCAGACGCAAGACACCACTGGCAGCCATGTTGAGCGCCAGGAACACGGCGTGGACTACGAGGCCTGCCGCCACCAGTACAAGCAGGTTCGACAGAGCCACCGCTGCCAACCGGTCCGACGATTCCGAAAACTTCATCCACGGAATGCTGATCAGGGCCAGATTGCTGAACATGGTGATGCGGGGCCGGTTGGCGTCGGCCCACGCCCCTAGATGCCGACGCAACCAGCGCCCGACCATCAGGGGCAACAGGATGGACAGGCACAGCTTGATGAGCAGGTCCCACGCTGACAGTTCAATCTGACCCAGGGTACCGAGAACGGCGGCGAGGACAAAAGGGATCGAGAAAATGCCGGCCAGATTGGTAACAACCGTGAGCAACAGGGCCAGGGCCGTGTTGCCACGAGCTTGCGTTGTCAGTGCAATGCCGGAAGACAGAGTCGTCGGCATACAGACGAACAACGCCAGGCCCAGCTGGAAAGCCGGGTCCATGGGCATGCGGAACGCGAGCACGCCGCCGATGACGGGTGTGATGAAGAGAATGGATACCACACCCCAGGTCGTGGCCCGCCAGGCGCGCAGGGCAGCGCGGATCTCATCTGTGCGCAGCAACAGACCGGAGCAGATGAAGATGGCACTGACCGCGATGTACTGGGTTGGCAGTTGCCCCATGGCGCGACCCGGCATGGGCCACACGAGGCCGATGATGGCAACGGTGAGCAGGCCTACAGGCAACATCTGACGGCGCAGGAAGTCGACGGCGCCGGTCATGGTACCGCTACCGTCGTATCAGTGACCGTGCAGCTCCGACAGTTGGGGCTGCAGGAAACAGACCTCGTCGCAGAGCAGGCAGTTGGAGATATCCTTCTTGCACTCGACGTCAGCTCCGGCAAGCGCCTTGCGAAAGGCGGCGAGAAACTCTGTCGCCACCGGATCGCCGGAGAACAGGAAGCGGAGAAAGCCGACAAGGCGTCCACGAGCCTCAGAACTGACGAGGTGTTCCACCTTGCACGCATCGATATCGGCATCATCGTCATCCATGCCGAGGGCATCGGAGAGGAACTTCTTGACCGTGAGGCGCGTCGCTTCGGTCTCCCAGACCACCTGCAGACCGCGGTCCGTGAGTTCGAGAAAACGATTGTGATCCTCCTGGATGTAGCCACGTTCCTTGAGGTGTTTCGCCGCCGATGAAACACTGCCTTTGGTAATCTTCAGATGTTGGGCGATGTCGGAAACACGGGCATACCCGTGGCGCTGACGCAACTCGTGTACCGCCATCAGGTGATGGGCGGCTGAGTGCGTCAATTCGTTCTCGTCAAAGTGTTTCCAGACATCCTCGAACATGCCAGCCCCTACTTGTCAGACGACATCGCCAGGCGAAAACCGACGTTTTCACGGGTATGTGTTTCGGGCGCGCTGGACCGATGTGTGGTGCGCACATTGGGCCTTGTCTCGGAGAAGAAACCCCCACGGATGACGCGCTCCTGGCCACCTTCGGGGCCCCGAGGATTTGTGCTCGGGCTGTACTTGTAGTAGTCCTCGTCATAGTAGTCATCACACCACTCGTAGACGTTTCCGGACATATCCCACACCCCGTACGGACTGCGTCCCAGTGGATACTCATCAACCATGAGGGTCGTGCCGACGACGCCGTTGGAGTTGCAGCGATCATCGACGAAGCGATTGCCCCAAGGGTAGAGCCGCTCGTCCGTACCACGCGCCGCCTTCTCCCACTCAGCCTCAGAGGGCAGGCGCGCACCCATCCACTCCGCGTATGCCTTGGCGTCGTGATAGGACACATTGACCACGGGATGGCGCGCCATACCTGCCGGATACGAGCCTCGCTGCCAGTGGATCGGCGTCTTGTATCCGGTACAATTGACGAACTCGCGGTAATCTTGATTGGTCACCGGATAGGCATCAAAATGGCAGGTCGGTACGTTCACCGGATGGGCGGGCCGTTCCGAGTCCGGGCTGTCCTCCTGGCTGCCACCCATGGTAAACTGGCCACCGGGAATCTCGATCATGCGCCGCTTGTTGGCTTCGGGCAACAGGTCCTTGCGGCGTTGCTCGTAGTCGTCCATCTGCAGGTCCTGATCCTCTGATCGAGTCTTGAGCTGGACGATATCTTCCTGCAGTTTGGCCAGCCGCGTCGTCATTTCGCGTCGCCGAACCTCCTGATGATCAATCGTCTCCATCAACTTCTTGGAGGGCTTGTTGAAATCCAGCAGAAGCATGACGAAGTAGAGGCTGATGACACAGGTCATGATCCACCAGACCCAGCTATCGGCCATGTCAGACTCCTCTCGCTTCAGGTGAGACGGGCGACGCGTCCCGTCAGTTGATCAGCTTCGGGATCAGATCCACACAACGGTTGGCGTAACCCCACTCGTTGTCGTACCACCCAAGAACCTTCGCCAGGTTGCCGCCCACAACATTCGTCGTACCGGCGTCAAACACGCAGGACGCTGGATTGCCAACGATGTCCTGCAAGACAAGAGGATCTTCGGAGTACTCAAGGATGCCACGCAGATCGGTTTCGGCGGCCTTCTTGAAAGCGGCGTTGATCTGCTCTACTGTGACATCCTTGGCAAGCACCACGGTGAAATCGGTGAGCGAACCATCTGGGGTCGGCACACGGACCGACAGTCCGTCGAGCTTGCCGTTGAGTTCGGGCAGCACCTTGCCAACGGCTACGGCAGCCCCCGTCGTTGTCGGTATCATGTTGACAGCTGCCGCGCGCGCCCGACGCAGGTCGCTGTGGGGCAGGTCGAGAATGCGCTGGTCATTCGTATAGGAATGAATGGTGTTCATCATGCCTTTGACGATGCCGAAGTTCTCGTGCAGCACCTTGGCCATTGGGGCCAGGCAGTTCGTCGTGCACGAGGCGTTGGACACGACCTGGTGTTCGGGTTTGAGGCCGGCATCGTTGACACCAATAACAACGGTGTAGTCCTCACCCTTGGCCGGGGCAGAGATGATGACCTTCTGCGCTCCGGCGGTGATGTGCGCCGCCGCCTTGTCCCGCTGCGTGAACAACCCCGTCGACTCAATAACGACGCGGGCGCCAGCGGCTTTCCACGGCAATTGGCCCGGGTCACGTTCGCTGTAAATTGGAATCTTTTTGCCGTTGACGACAAGGTTGTCGCCATCGGCGCTGACGTCGGCGTCAAAGCGGCCATGGGTGGAATCATACTTCAGCAGATGTGCCAGCGTCTTTGCGTCGGTGAGATCGTTGATGCCGCGAATGTCGATACCGCCCTTGCCCATGGCGGCACGGAACACGAGGCGACCGATGCGCCCAAACCCATTGATGCCGACTGGAATGTCAGTCATGGCAGCTTCCCTTCGTCCCAGAATGATTGATTCCCCGGGCCGCACCCATCCTTCGCTGGTACTTCGTACGGGCTTGCAGGCGGCGGCGGAGCGTCGCTTGTGGCAATCTTGCCAGACATTTCGTCCAATGGAATATGGTACGAAGGAGCCCCTTGTAGAGCAAGATCGAAACCTGCCTGGTTGCCCGCTGCCTGGGACACCCGTATCATGTGCAGCTTGCCTGTCCCAAGGCGCCATTTCACCTGTGAGTCTTGCCCGAATGGCAGCGATACAGAAGCACCACGTAGACAGATTCCAGCACGAGGGCTGGTGTGCGATCGAGGGGTTTCTCGATGCCCGCGAAGTCGCGGCGCTGGCGACCGAGGTTGAGCGTTTCCTGCAGCAGGGCTTGGTGCGCAACGTGCGTACGGAGGCAGATGGTGCGACGCCGTCGACGCAACACGTCAACCTGCAGCTGATCCCCCTGTTCGATAAAAGCACGCTGCTGCGGGCCCTGCCCTTTGCGCCCAAAGTCACGATGGCCGTCTCTGAACTCATCGGCGACCCCTATTTGCTGCACCTGGACCAGATGTTCCTCAAGCCGGCGCGGGTCGGTACGGGCACCAGCTGGCACCAGGACAACGCCTACTTCAAAATTGCGGACCCCCTGAAGGGGACCGCCATGTGGCTGGCGGTACATGATGCGACGGTGGACAATGGCACCCTGCGCGTGATTCCGGGGAGCCATCGAGCCATGTATGCCCATGAGCGGGATCCGCACAGCGATCATCACATCTGTTGTCACCCTCCTGAGCAACAGGCGGTCACGGTTGAGGTGCCGGCTGGCAGCGTCGTGTTCTTTTGCTATGGCGTGGCCCACTGCACTGGGGACAACCACAGCGAGCAGGCGCGCGCTGGCCTGGCCTTCCATTTCCTGCACGAGCAGTGTGCCGCTGCCGATATGCTGGCGCCCGACCGCGATCGACGTCCCTGGGTTACCGGTCCCAACAGCACCGGGGGACTGCGGGAGTACGGCGTTGATGTTCGCAACACGTTTGCCGCTGAAGTCGATACTGTGCTGGCAACAGGCGCCTAGACGTGCGCCGCTTTCTGCCGCCGTCATTGACACACATCGGCTGCGCTCTGTTTGAGGCGGCCGGTTGTAGCAGGGAAGATGCCCTAACGGTTGCTGAGCATCTGGTGGAGTCCAGTCTCTTCGGTCACGACTCCCACGGAACATTGCGGCTCTATGAGTATGTAGACCAGATCCTTGCCGGCACCTTCAATGCCACGGGACGGCCGCGGGTCGTGCGCGAACGGGGCTCCACGGCGATCCTCGATGGTGGGGGCGCATTGGGCGCCGTCGCCGGCCGCCTGGCTGTCAACCGCGCCGTGGCCTTGGTGCGCGACCATGGCGTGGCGACGGTGACGTTGCGCAACTGCAGCCACCTGGGCCGCATTGGGGCCTATCCGCTGGCGCTGGCGCGGCAGGGACTGCTGGGCATGGCCTTCGTCAATGCCGGTCGCCTGGGCCGACAGATCCCACCCTTTGGTGGCATCGATGGCAAACTCAGCACGAACCCCATCGCTTTTGCCGCACCCCGAGCTGCCGGTCACCCGGTCCTGGTCGACATGACCACCTCCGTCGTCGCCGAAGGCAAGATTCGTGTAGCGCGCAACCGGGGCCTGCCGGTGCCCGAGGGTTGGTTGATCGATGCCGATGGTCACCCCACAACCGATCCGAAGGATTACCTGGCCGACCCGCAGGGCGCCATTCTTCCCCTTGGGGGCGTCGTCGGTTACAAAGGCACGTGCCTGAGTATGGCCGTCGAGATCCTGGGAGGACTGTTGTCAGGCGAGGGTTGTGCCGCCGGTGCCACAGTGATGCGCAGCAATGGCATGTTGCTGACGGCCTGGGATCCGAACTTTTTCTGCGACGCCGACACGTATGAGCGGGAACTGGAAGGGCTCATCGCACACATGCTGACGAGTCGGGTGGATCCAGCTATAGGTGAAATACAACTGCCCGGGGACCCCGAATTCCGCCACGCCGCCGAACGCGGTGAACATGGCATACCGATTGACGACACTACGTGGCAAAGAATTTGCGAGCGGGCGACACGTGTCGGTCTGGATCCGGCGTCATGGGAGGCGGACGTCTGCGGCGTCGAGTGATGCCCGCCCCTGCAGGTGGCAGCCTAGTGTGTCGACCTCTGCGGCGGCGGCCATACCTGGCAGCCGGCAAAGGGCATGTGGTCGCCGGCTCTGTATGGCGGCCACGGCAAATACTCGTTGATGCCTGGCATGGCCTGGCCCCGTAGCAGGAAGGCACTGGGGAAGGGCGGGTTGTCTGTCACGATCCGTGTCGACGTCGGTATATAGCGGATCGTCAGCCCACAGCGACGGGTTGTCGAGGTATTGGCGTTGGAGCCGTGGACGATATTCGGATGATGGACGGATACGTCACCTGGCTGCAGCTCCAGATCGAGCGCACGATCGGCATCGACTTTGTCATCCTCCATGGCCGAACCCAGGACATTGCCCCCACCCGGTGTCGCGTGCATTTGCTGCAGATCCATGTGTTGCGTTCCAGGAATGACGCGCATACAACCGTTCTCTGGCAAGGACGGGTCGACGGCCAGCCAAAGCGTTACGACGTCCATCGGTTCCAGCGGCCAGTAGGAACCATCCTGATGCCACAACACCGGTTGCCCGTCACCGGGTGGCTTGCAGATGTAGTGTGACGCGAACAGGGCTACGTCATCACCGATGTATTCAGCGGCTATGTCCAGCAGACGGCGGTCGGCGACCAGGCGGACCCAGAATGGATCGTGGGTCATGAGATTGTTGTGCAACTGCTCCGGACGCAGGCCGGGGTTCTGCTGAAGCAGCCAGTCGACGTGGGCACTGGCCTCTTGCACCAACCCGGCGTCGATGACATCTCGGTAGATGGCGTAGCCATCCTGGTCGTACTGGGCTTTCTCGATTCGACTCATTGCCAGGCTCCGATATTGATCGTCGGGCCCAATGTAGTCACCTGCCGCAACCGGCGCCCGCGCGTTGGCACCTGCCCATGCGGCGTTGAGGCTGCTGGCAGAAACTGTGCTGTGATCTCCGTCGCCGTCAGCCTTCGTCGCCACCGGCCAGCATCGCCTGGATTGCCTCGATGTGAGCCTGCATGGCGCCACAACCTTTTTCCAGCGATTGCCGGCGGCGATCGGCACGCATCAGGGCATCAGCGATTTGTGCGACCATCAGCTCCACCTCATCACGCCGGTCGGCCACTCGCCTCTCTTCTGAGCGCAGGCCGAGCAGTTCCGTGCGCAACCGTGTGAGGCGAAATTGCGTCTGATCGCGCACCACGAGGTTGATGATGATGAGTGCCACACCGCCGATGAGAAGTCCTTCCAGCATGGGCGCTAGGTATTGTCTGTGGTGGTCGACGCGCCGCGCCGCAATTTGGCCTCCAGCAGCACCAGCGTCCGCCGTACAACCTCGACATCCCGTTGCATACTCAGGCGGTGGCCATCGACTTCCTGCCGCAGATATTCCTGCGCCCGGTGGACGCTGTCCTCGGGCGTTTCTTCGGCGTCGATTTTGCCGGCGTTGGGGTCCACTTCCTCGATGAGGTCGTCGTGGGCGGCAATGCGGGCCGCATCGCCGAGAACCTGCTGCTCCAAGCCGAGCAGAGCCTCACGCAGTTCGTCGGCCCGGCGGGCCAGGCCCTGCAATTGAGTGGTGAATTCGGCCACCTGTTCGGTGGCGATTGCCTGGATACCGCCCACGGCATCCTGCATAGCCTTGGCGTGGCCCCGGATCCGGCGTCGCAGGGGCTCCTGCAGCAGGCGCAGTTCGTGGGCTCGCTTCTGGTAGCTGAGCAGCAGTTCGGCCAGGACGGCAATCAACCCGACGACGACAACTGCAAAAACCCATATCACGGCGTGTGTCCAGGGCGGTCGGTGAAGGGGTGGTGGCGCGAGAATTTCAGCTTTGCCGTGGGGTGCGGCTTCAGCTTGGTCAAGTTACTCGATGGGCAGCGAGCCGGCCACCGGGGTCAGGCGCCGTGCCGGCATCTGCGGATACACAAGTGGCAGATCCCAGGTCAACCGACGTTCGCTTTCCGTGCCAAGGCCCTCAATGACGAGAGACAGTTGTGTCGTTGCATCGCTGACGATCGGTGTCTTTCGGTCAGCCTGCCGATTGGGAAAAAACAGCCGGTACATCGCCGTCTTCTGCAGATGATCATGGTCCGGTCGATCGAAATCATAGGGATAGGGGCCTGCGGTACCGCTGGGCGAGTAGCGGTTGCCGTGGTCGTCCAGCAGGAACGTTCGACCACCAATGTCATCGATGCGTGGGTGCGCTCCCGAGTCTTCGCCATCGACATAGACGGTAAACACCAGGCGGCTGTACATGGTATTGCCCCAGCGGCCATCGTAGATGGGTCGCAGGATCGGGTACTTACGATCGAAGACGGTGCCCAAAAGTCGACGCACATAGCCGGAACGCCAGACATCGAACTGGGATTTCTTGATCGGATTCGTCGGGTCGAAATCTGGGTTTACATAGATCAGGTACTGGAAGTAGAGATTGTTGATGTCCGTTCCGTCCACCGTCGGATAACGGCCATCAACAAAAGCGTAGACCATCTCACGCAAGCGACTATCGACCTGCTCTTGTGACAGTGCTGCCTGTTCCGCCTCTGAATAGATGCGAGAGATTTCGTAGGCGAAGGTCCGCAAGGTCGCCTGTACGAAGATGCCGTCCGCACCGGTGTGACTCCGGTTGACGACACGCCACGTCTGTTCCTCCGTTACCTCGAAAGGGCCTGCCGGCAGGCCCTCGTGGCCGCAGGCAATGAGACCCAACCCGAGCAGCAGGAAGATCGACAGACAGAAATTGCGCATGCTTGCTCCGTGTGCGTAGAGGGCCCGGAGTACGATGCCTGAAGGACAGCTCGGGAGGGGGGCTTTCTCAGACAAACGTCCAGGAGTCCTGCACGGCGTGCTGCGCTATTCCTTCACGACCCAGAGTTTCACCGTGGCCTTGACGCCGTGCTCAAGCTGAATGGGAATATTGTAGACCCCCAGAGTGCGGATCCCCTCTTCCAGTTCGATCTTGCGACGATCAATGTCATGGCCCTGCGCCTTGAGCAGGTCGGCGATGTTCTGCGTTGTCACCGAGCCAAAGAGTTTGTCGCCCTCGCCGACCTTCACAGTCGCCGTCAGTGACGCCTTCTCCAACTCGGCAGCCTGGGTTTCGGCGGCGCGTCGATCGCGTTCTGCGGCGGCCTCGTGCTGCCGTCGCTGCGATTCGAACTGTGCCACGTTGGCATCCGATGCCAGCAGGGCCTGCCGCTTTGGGATCAGGAAATTACGGGCGTAGCCGTTGGCTACGGTGACGATCTCGCCCGCATTGCCCACGGTATTGATATCTCTGAGTAAAATGACCTTCACGTGTCGATCTCCTGATCGGGTCGCCCATCGTCGGGCGGCGGTTCGTCTTTTCTGTGTCCGATGCGGCGCCAATCAAACCAGGTGTCACCGAGTCCCAGCAATGCCAGGAACATCAGCGACAGGCCCGAAGTAAACGCCAGCAACGCGAAAACAAGCACTTCGAGAAACCGTTGCACACCAAGCCGCCACATCAAATGGCGGACAAGTGCCAGTCCCTGCACGGCGTACAACAGGCCGAAAACAAGAACTGTGTTGATCGCCAGGTCGCGCCACAGACCATCACCCACAAGCAAACCGGCGATGGCAGCAATGAGCGCCCAGATGCACATTTCATACAGCCGCCAACTGCGCATGAGCGCTGCCGGTGGCACGGGCAGGCCCAGACGTTCGCCGACCAACTGCGCCGCTCGATACCCGAGCACAGCTACCAGCAGCAGTGACACGTAGGCCATGCCCGGCAGCAACCGCAACGTCAGCTCAACAAGCTGCTGCAGCTGGTCTGGGTCGGACAATTGCGCGTTGGCCGCCGCTTCTTCAAGGGAAGCAGCAACACCGGCGACAAAGTCTCCCCGTTCCCATGATTCGCCATGCAGGCCGAACAACAGGAACAGGGCCAGCAGGACACCGGGCGCCGAGGCGGCGAGAAGGATCTCACCGTAGCGGCGTCCGCGATCCACCTGAATCGCCGCCAGCAACCCGATGAGGGGTGCCGGCGCCAGGCCCGACAGCAGGACCCCCTGCAGGGGAGCCAGTACCGACGCCAACAGCGGCAGACATGCTACCACCGCCACAGGACGGACGCCAAATCGCCGGGCGCCCAGAAGGGTCGCTGCGACGAGCGCAATACTGGCCAGCAGATGAAACAGGCTCGTGGCCCTCGGCTACCTACTCGTCCGCATCGTCGCCCTCGGCATCACTGCCGGGGTCGGCGCCTACGGAAACAGCATCAGCGTCGTCATTTCGGGCCGAAGGTGGACCACTGTAGCGGCCGCCCCCAGGACCATCGCCCCCAGGACCATCACGACGATCATCTCGATCCCTGCGGGGGCCGCGATTGCGATCATGGGGCCGGGCCGGAGGGTTGTAGATGTAGATGTTCTCCGGTGCCAGTTGCGGGACACGCAGGAACTCGCCATCGACAGTGAGCAACAGGTGCCGCAGGACGGCCTCGTCCAGCCTGAGGGCCGCCTCAATAGGACTGAGGATTTCCGCGGCTCCCTCAAACTGGTAGAGCACGTAGAAGGCCTGCTGCCGTCGGCGGAGAGCCATCGACGTGTAGGCGAGCTTACGCAGACCCCAGTTGTCGACGTTGACAACCTCGGCCCCGGCGGTCTCCAGCTGGGTCTTGTACCGTTCTATAGAAGCTTCCAGCTGGGTATCACCGACCTGTGGATCGAGGATGAGAACCAGTTCGTACTTCTTCGCCATACGTTTATCTGCCTTGCTTCGCTGTCGGAGTTTCGCGGCGCCTTGAGAGCGCCTAGAAAAGGTTCAGGCCGTAGTTCACGAACAGAGGGGCCAGGACCAGGGAGATGACCGACATCAGCTTGATGAGAATGTTCATGGAAGGGCCGGAGGTGTCCTTGAACGGATCGCCTACCGTGTCCCCGACGACAGCGGCCTTGTGGGGTTCGGAGCCCTTGCCTCCCACATTGCCCTCTTCGATGTACTTCTTGGCGTTGTCCCAAGCGCCACCACTATTGGACATCATCAGTGCCAACAGGACGCCGGATACGGTCGCACCCGCAAGCATACCTCCCAGGGCCTTTGGCCCGAGCAGGAAACCCACTACAACCGGTGCCAGTACCGCCAGCATTCCGGGAGCAATCATCTTGCGCAACGCCGCCACTGTGGCAATGTCGACGCAGCGGCGCGCGTCCGGCTTGCCGGTACCCTCCATGAGCCCGGGAATTTCGCGGAACTGACGTCGCACTTCCTCGATCATCTTGAAGGCTGCGTCACCCACTGCAGTCATCGTCAGTGCGGCGCCCACGTATGGAATCATGGCGCCCAACAGCAGACCGATGACGACACCAGGCTCCGTCACGTCGATGACGAGCTTCTCGCCCCCCATAGCCAACTGCACAGCGCTGTTGTAGGCGGAAAACATGGCCAGCGCCGTCAGGGCCGCGGAGCCGATGGCAAAACCTTTGCCGATGGCCGCCGTTGTGTTGCCGAGAGAGTCAAGACTGTCGGTGATCTTCCGTGTTTCCGGGCCAAGCCCCGCCTGCTCGCTGATGCCTCCAGCGTTGTCGGCGATGGGCCCGTAGGCGTCGACCGACATGGTTATGCCTACTGTGGCCAGCATGCCGACGGCGGCGATGCCAATTCCGTAGAGGCCGGCGAAGTGGAAGGCCAGGCCAATCGCAAAGGCGATGAAGATCACCGGCAAGGCGACACTCTCAAAGCCGAGAGCCAGGCCGGAGATGATGTTGGTCGCCACACCGGTTTTGGAGGCGTCGGCGAGGTCACGGACGGGCTTGCCGCCGGTGTAGTACTCGGTAACGAGCCCGATGATAATGCCGGCAAGACTACCACAGAGAACGGCCATGAAGGGGCCGGTGCCCAGGCCCAGAAGGCCTCGCGTCCACCAGGCGCCAGCGACCATCAGCGCCGCGGCCAGGAAGGTGGAGTAGCGCAGCACGGCATCCGGGTCGGAGTTTTGCAGCAGGCGGACCATGAGCGCGCCAACGAGACTGGCGCCAAGACCAACCATGATCACGGAGAGCGGATAGGCCATGGCCGACACTCTGGCGACTTTTTCGACGACGCCTGGAGCCAGCACTTCCATGGAGGCGATTGAGGCTGTGGCGGCAATGGCGATGGTGGCAATGACGGAGCCAACGTAGGACTCAAAGATGTCAGCACCCATGCCGGCCACATCGCCGACGTTGTCACCCACGTTGTCTGCGATCACCGCCGGATTGCGCGGGTCGTCCTCAGGGATGTTCTGTTCGACTTTGCCCACCAGATCGGCGCCGACGTCTGCTGCCTTGGTGAAAATGCCACCGCCGACGCGAGCAAACAGAGCGATAGAGGAGGCGCCCATGGCGAAGCCACTGATTGCGGTCGCGTTGGTTGGGTCCTCCCAGATGCCGAAGACCTGGGCCAGAACACCGATACCGATGAGGCCGAGACTGGCCACGGCCAGTCCCATGACGGCGCCACCAGAGAAGGCCATCATCAAAGCCGGACCCTGGCCCCGGGCACTGGCGGCCTGCGCCGTACGGACATTGGCACGGGTTGCCGCCTTCATGCCGCAAAAGCCGGCGATGATCGAACAGGCAGCTCCGGCCAGAAATGCGATCGCCGTATGGTTGTCGACGCCCAGCCACAGGGCGACAAAGACAACGGCAATGAAGACCATAAGTATGGAGTACTCACGACGGAGGAAAGCCATGGCCCCCTCGTGAATCAGATCGGATATTTCCACCATCTCGGCGCTGCCGGGGTCACCGGCCTTGATGCGCAGGTAGATGATGAAAGCGACGATCATGCCCGCTACACCCAGATAGGGGGCTGCTGTCGTCCAGACTTCCATAGTGAATCGTACCCTCCCGTCTCGCTCTCGCGAATGGTATCAGTCCGTGGCGCGGTTCGGCAGCGCCTGGCACCCATTGAAACGGTTCATCGCCGTCTCAATGCCCTCCTGTAGCCAGCAACACACCGCCGCACCCCCACGTGCCACCAGAGCATCGACGTCTTCTTCCGTGGAAAATGGCGCAAGCACAAAATCGATATCGCTTGCCGCCAGCGGGACAGGTCCAACGCCAATACGCAGCCTTGAGACCCCGTCTGAGCAGAGCCGCTCAAGGACAGATGCCAGACCGTTATGTCCACCATCCGACCCGGCGCGGCGCAGACGCAGGCGCCCGAAGTCGAGAAGAAAGTCATCGAACACAACGAGGATATCCTCGGGGCCGAAACCTTCTGACTCACTCAGCGCAAGCACCGCGTCACCACTACGGTTCATGTAGGTTTGCGGCTTGACGACAAGGACCTCCTCGTCGGCCAGACGCATGCAGGTTGTCTGCGCTCCATGGCGCTCGACCCACGTAAGGCCATTGGCCAACTCATCAACGATGAGAAAACCAATGTTGTGCCGTGTGTGAGCGTAGCGAGTCCCGGGATTGCCCAGGCCGACAACCACACGCACGGCGGGTGTTTCTATTCAGCTTCCGGTGCGACAGCTGCAGCTTCTTCTTCGTCGCTCTCGGCCTCAGCACTGTCAGCACTGGCCTCTTCGTCGACCGTGAGACGCGGTGACAGAACGCTGACGATGGTGATCTCACTCTCGGTGACGATACGCGCTTCCGAGGCCAGCAGATCACTTACGTGAATGCTGTCGCCGATCTGCAGAGTGGTGATATCGATCTCGATCCTCGACGGCATCTGCGAAGCGATGCAATGCATGTCGACGGCGTTCAGGCTGTGCTGCAGTGCCCCACCACCGATGCTGACACCGATGGGGATCCCCGTCGTAATCAGGGGAACGCTGGCGGTATATTCCTCGTCGGCATTGATGCGCAGGAAATCGATATGCATGATGGCGCCGCTGACCTTGTGATACTGGATCTCGCGCACAACGGCGCGCTCGGACCTGTCGGAGCCATCTTCGTTGAGCACGAAAATGGCGTTGCGTCCGCCTGCAGCAAGGGCTCGCTCGAGGGAACGAGCGGCGATCTTGAAAGGTTGCGGCTCCTGCTTGTGCCCATACACGACACCCGGAAGCATCTCCTGTTCGCGGCGCAGGCGTCCCACGGGGCCCTTGCCTCGTTCCGGCCGCGACGTCAGTGTCAGTTCCTTCGTTTCCCGCTGATAGATCTTAACGGCTACCGCCATGGGAACTA
Organism: uncultured Gemmatimonadaceae bacterium; assembly: GCA_937919035.1. Taxonomy (GTDB): domain Bacteria; phylum Latescibacterota; class UBA2968; order UBA8231; family UBA8231; genus UBA8231. The sequence goes on along the minus strand of CALFPI010000756.1, from coordinate 29 downwards.
CCTCTCTCTTGCGTCAGCTGGCTGCCCGG
>CALFPI010000755.1 GCA_937919035.1 uncultured Gemmatimonadaceae bacterium | reverse complement strand
ATCCCGGTGGCTATCTGGCAGAGGGGCTGGGGCTGGTCGTCATCGCCATGCACGGCACGACCTATGCCATTGCTGCTGACATCCAGCGCAAGGAAGCCGGCCGCGGCTAGCCGGCGACGCGGAAGCCGTAATCGGCGAGCTGTCGATCCGGCAGAATCGCCGATCGATGCGCACAGCGTGTCACCTTGATGGCGTGGCGCCACGAGCCGCCCCGTGAGGCGCGCCGCGGGCCCTCTTCGGCGCCGGGCGGATTCGCCACCGGTGACTCGCTGTAGTAGTGTGGGTCGTACCAGTCGGCGCACCACTCGTGCACCAGATCTGCCATGTTGTGCAAGCCGAAGTCGTTGGCCCGATCCTGCGCCACAAGGTCCGGGCGTTCCGCATCGTCGCCGCGGTAGTGCACGTCCATCCACGTCGGCAGCTCATCTCCCCAGGGAAAGTTCTGCTCCACCCGGCCGCCACGAGCAGCCTTCTCACGCTCGGCTTCGGTGGGCAGGCGGAAAGCGGCGTGCAGCTGTGTGGACAGCCAGTCACAGTAGGCAATGGCATCAAACCAGCTGACGGCTACGGCGGGTTGTTGCGGGTCCGCGAAGCGCGGGTCCTCCCAGAACCGCGGAGGCTGATGCCCCGAAGCCTGGAGAAACCGGGCGTAGTCGCCACGTGTCACCGGCGTGACAGCGATGCGGAACTCGTCGAGCCACACATCGTGCGCCGGCGTTTCATTGGGGCGACCGCCATGATCGCCCATGCGGAAGGAGCCGCCGGGGATCGTTACGAGACGGGGCTCAGCAGGGCTCGTCAGCAGAGCGGTTCACGCATGGGGCAGAAAGCACACTTTCAGTGCCTGCTGCGTGCGCAACAGATCGACGCCGGCGGTGTAGTCACTGAGGGGCAGTTCGTGTGTGACGACGCAACTGAGATCGAGACGACCATCCTCGATGAGGGCCAGCGCCCGTTCGGCGGCATCACGGTTGTGCGAGCCGTAGCCGAGAATGTCGACACCACTGCGCCATTGCTGCCAGCCATAGGCGACGTCATCACGCAGCACGCCGAAAAGTGCCACCGCACCCCGTGTGTGGCCCATAAGAAATTCGACGGATGACTTGGCGCCGGCACAGTCCACGGCAACATCGACGGGACCACCGGCGGCGTCGGCAAAGGCACCATCCTTCGGTTCGACAGCGGCATCGACGCCCAGTGCCAGAGCCCGATCGCGGCGGTCCGCCACCGGGTCGACGGCGATCACAGTCTCAGCGCCCCAGGCGCGTGCCATCTGCACGGCGAGCAGGCCCGCCGGCCCCATGCCGCCCACGGCAATCCGCTTGCCCTGTAGCAGATCGAAGTTCTGCAGACGGTCAAAGGTGACCTGCACACACATGGCCAACTCCAGCGAGGCGATCGACTGCGGTGCCAGGTCGGTACTGACCTCCAGCAGCGAGTCGGCCGCAAAAGGCACGTACTGCGCATAGCCGCCGAGGCGCACTTTGGCGCCACGGTCGCGCCAGGCGGCAACGCGGGCGCCAACGGCAAAATCGTGCACACCCGGGCCGACCTCGACGACGCTGCCGACGATTTCGTGCCCTGGCTGCCCGGGCGTCAGCGGGTACTCTACCCGGGCCCCGGGGAACATGGGTTCACCGGACATCATGTGCAGGTCCCAGTGGGGACAGGTCGTGACGGCATCCACTTTGAGCAGCACCTCTCCGGTGCCAGGCTGCGGCATGTCGACATCCTGCCACTCCGGCTGGTTGGGACCGACGATCTGTAGCTGTTTCATGGCTGCTCCGGAATGTTGTCACCATGGGCGCGGGGGACGGGTTGCCAGTACCCGGAGGGGTCGCTGCCGCGGCAGATGATCCCTGGGGCCTGATCCGGTTCGCGGCGGCGCACGTCCGGTGGATGGTAGCGCAGGGTCAGGCCGCAGCGTCGACGCTGGGAGCGATTGGGCTCGGAGCCGTGCAGCAACAGGTCGGTATGTAAGGACACCTGCCCGGCCTTCATGGTGACGGAAGCGGGTGCGCCCCCCCAGTTCTCAGGATCGCGCACGGACTGGTTGAGGACGTTGTTGTCCTCGGCGGTGCTTTTGTCGAAGGGGATCTGGCCGTGAAGGTGTGATCCCGGGATGAACATCATCGGCCCGTTGTCATCGTCCACGTCATCGATGGCGAGCCACACGGTGACCACCTTGCTGGGTGTCAGCGGCCAGTAGGAAGCATCCTGATGCCAGGCGACCTGTTTGGTATCACCAGGCATTTTGGCGAAGTAGTGGGTCATCGTACAGATCAGGTCGGGGCCCAGCAGATCCTCAACGAGGTTGAGGATGCGTGGCTCCGTCGCCAGATCCCAGATGCCACCACAGATATGATGCCAGCAATTGATCGAGTACTGGCTGTGGCCCTTGGCGGCGGACAATTCCAGCAGATGCTCGAAGTACTGCCGATTGGCCGCGGCTTCGGCCGGTGTGAACACGGCGAGGGGGAACACGTAGCCCTTGTCGTTGAACTGTGCCACCTGCGCCGAGGACAGGTGTTGGGGGCTTGTGTTGGTCGAGGGATAGAAGCGCAACTCTCGCTGCATATCGGGCAGGGCATTGGTCTGCGTCATGGATTCTGTATCATGGATTCTGTATCACGGATTCAGGGTCATGGATTCAGGCTTCGTGGTTGGCCTCCGCTCACGGGCGACAGCGGCTCGGGGCAGATTCGACCGGCTAGGGTAGGGCAGTCCACCACCCCGGGCAAGCCGTCGTCGCCGTGTCAGTCTGGCTGGGCGGGGGACCCGTTCAGCCAGACGTATCAACGTCTGTGACGACGGCTGGCGGGATCATCCCCTCGCGCAGGCGGCGGATGTGATCGCCGACACCCGTGGCCGTCGCCAGATCCCACAGCGAACTGCGCCGTTGGCGCAGGGCCAGCACGGTTGTGATCCAGCCCTGGGTCCAGCCACTCTCCACGGCCCAGGCACCCCAGCCGGCATCGGCATCCGACCCCCAGGGCTCCCAGCGGCCAAAATCGAAAGCGCGAAACCAGGCACCATCGAGTTCGGGTCGCCTGTCGGAACGGACCTGGCAACGGCACAGGAAATCGGCGAGTCGATCGGCGGCATCCTGGAACATCGATTCACCCGTAGCGGCGGCGGCCTCGTGCAGACCGAGGAAGGCGAAGTTGGTCGTGTACAGCAGATCGGCAACCGCATCCCCGTTCGCCTGAATCAGCGCGGCCTCGTGTTTGCCGTAGTCCTCATTGGAAACAGGTGGCGGATAGTTGCCCGTCGCCGGATCGCCGAGTTCCTCGCGGATGGCGCCGCAGCTGTCCTGCAAGGCGATGAGGCCCGCCGCCGTGTCGCGCAGCCAGCGTCGGTGTTCGGGTGTATCGCGCACGCGCACCAACCAGGCCAGCGGCAGCAGCATGCGGGCCCGCTCCTGCGCCAGGCCATTGGTCCAGCGCCAGCCATCCGGGCCGGCGGCAACGACGCGGGTTATGGCGGCCAGAGCGCGCTGATAGAACAACTCGTCTCCGGACCGCTCGTAGGCCCAGAGGAAACAGGCCCACAGGTAGGACTCGTAGTGGGGGTGCAACAGCACCAGATCGGAGCCGAAGTAATGCTCCCAGCCCCGCTGCTCCAGGGCCTCCATGTCGATGCGGCCCGGGCGAAAGCCGAAACGACTGGAGGTGCGCAGGTTGGCCAGCACGCACAGCGCCATGGCCTCGTCCCAGCGGTCGTCGCGCAGAAGACCGGCGGTGGCAGCAGTGGACAGCAGGATGCGCGCGTTGTCGTCGCCATAGTTGGCCTTGAGCCACGCGTCATTGGTCACACCCCAGGCGATGTGACCGTAGGCGGGGTGATCCGGTTCGCCGCGGCCGCCCTGGCGGGCGGCGGACGTGGTGTAGACGTACTCGAGCAGGTTCGACGCGGTGAGGGTGTCGCCGCCAAGGGCCAGACTCAAGGCCGACTCACAGACACAGTCGCTGCGGCGGATGATCGAGACCATCTGCGAACCATCGGGCTGCAGCACCGACATCTGTCCCTCGAGAATCCCGTGGGAGCCGTCGCCGACCCTGCCATCCGCCGGCCAGGCGGCGATGCCCGCCTCCGCGTGCTCCGCAAGCCGTGATTCCTGGTCGGCCCGTACGAGAAGTCCCGAGCGCCGGAACCAGCGCAAACCCGCCTTCAGCGCGTGGGCCTCCGCTTTTTTTGGCATGGGGATGTCGCGATCGTAGGCGGGGGCCACCAAGGGTGTCCATGTCAGTGCCGGTATCGTCAGGGCATCACCGGCGAGCCATTGCAGGATACTGCGCCACAAGGCAGCCCAGGCGTCGGTCGGCGCATAGCGCCCGGTGACGAAACAACTCAGGCAGGTGGTGGCGATCAGCCAGGGCAGATCGGGGTGCTGAAACAGCAGTGGCTGCGCCTCTGCTGGCAGGCCGTAGACGGCATGATCGAATCCAGCAACCCGGGCGGCGACCACGTGGGGTGCCGGAGACGCACCGGCGACGGACTGCAGGTGCAGGCCCTGAACCGCCAGGATCCGTCCCGCAGGCAGGGATGCGCCAAAGAAGTCATCGGCGATAACGGCCCGCTCCCAGCGAGGCCGCTGTATGCCACCGATATCGATCCCCGGAAGTGCCGCGACATACTCCACGTACAGGCGCAGGTCCCGCGTTCTGGCCTGATCCAGCGCCGCTGGATCGATGCAGGCAGGGTGATCGGGATAGCTGTCCGACAACACAAGAATACCCCCACCAGAGACAACGGCATCGACGGCGTCGGTGAAGCTCTCGAAGCGTGGCACATCGAGGCCCGGTGTGGCGGCCAGCACTCGGTGCAGGTCATGGCCGGGTCTGCAGACAAGGGCAAGCTGACTCATTTCTTCACCGCCACATACGTGCCGACAAAGGCCGCGGCACAGTGGCCGTTGATCAGCAGATCGACATCCAGTTGCAGGCGCGCTTTGCCCTCGTTCGCCAGGGCCGTATCAAACTGCGCCAGCTTGTCAGCATCGGGGGCGGCACACCAGGCCTCGAAATCGGCGTCGATGGGGCTGTCGAATTCCATCTGATTGCGGCGAATGACAAGCCCTGTGGCAAAGGGGAACTCGGCGATCCGTGCATGCATCAGCCCCCAGCCACACAACATGGCAACCGCCGAGGCACTGCCACCAAAGACCGTACCCATATGATTGACATTGGGTTCCAGCGGCGCCGCGAGACGGACACCCGTGTCGTCACAGACCGTGACGCGGATCCCCATCTGGCGCGACAGGGGAATGTTCTGATGCAGGTAGAACTCGACATCGGCGGCGCAGATCAATGGGTCTTCTCTCTGTGGGAACAGGTGAACAGCACCGCGCGCAGCGCGTCCATCGGGGATCTTCCCTGCCACCTTCAGGCGGCACTGACACCCTTGAAAGTGGGGTCGATGCCGGTATAGCCTTCGGTGTATCTCCGCAACGGTTCCGGCAGGGCATCGATGAACCGGCGGGAGGATTGAGGCAGCTCCCATGGCGCGTGGATGACGTGCGCCTTCGGCCGGAATCCGACGGCGCAGGACAGTCGCTGCTGGTCCTCGTTGTTCGGGAAGGCCCCATGGAAGGTACGATGGGCAAAGAGGATACAATCACCCGGTTCGGTGAACAGTGGTACGAGGCCTGGAATGTCGAAGCCATTGTAGCGGCTTTCCGCCTCGCTGTCAGCCGGGTAGAAGGAGCGTCGATCCGCCGTCAACCGGAAGCCGGCGGGACCCGCCCAGTTTTCGACATGGGAGTCTTCGATCACACACAGGCCACCATGGGAGGGGCGGGAGCCGGTGAGGTAGAACCACTTGCCCGATGGCCACAGACCGCGATTCAACACGTCCCCGGAGTTCTTTGCCGGCTCGTCGGTCTGACCGCACCAGTCGGTGTGCCAGCCCACCGGTGCCGATCCGGGGTTGCGAATGATGGCAGCCGAACGGTGGAAACAGATGTCGTCGGTGCCCAGCATGGCCCGCTGCAGATCCATGAATGGTCTGTATCCGAGCCATGGCTCCCAGGCATGGGTGGCGCCTTCGATGAAGGACACGTGCGTGCGGCTTTCCCCGGGTCCCAGCGTACCATCGGGGTCGACGACGCGACGCACTTCACTCTGCAGCAGTTCGACGAGATCATCCGGCAGCAGGCCGCGGACGATGCTGAAACCGTGGGCCTCGGTGCAGGCGACGACGTCGTCGAGTTCGTCGGGGCGGAATTCGTATCGATAGCTGAATGCCGGTGGCTGAATGTGGCTGTAGTCCGTGGTCACGTGGCTTCCTTCTGCATGCTTGAGGGCGGAACCGGTGCAAATTGTCGCACACGCGTGACGGGCGGGCAAGCGTGTCGACTGGCCTCCGATCCGCCCGGCCTTTATATCTGGCTGCATGAAGGGCCATTGGACCAGGGGGAAGGATGTCGAAGCAAATCTCAGGTGAGCAGAAATCGGTCGTCATCCGCTTGCTGCAGGAAGTGATCGACGTCGACACCGCCGCCCGCGACCTGGGCGTGTCGCGCCGAACCGTGCTGGGACTCAAGCAGCGCTACCTGCGCAGCAAACTGCCCGAGGTGAATGGCACCACCACAGCGCCCGTTACGGCGCCGGCGACGATCCGGCGGGATCGCTGGGGTGTGGCCCATATCGAGGCGGGTTCTGTCGCCGACTGCTATACGGCTCTTGGCTTCGCCATGGCGCAGGATCGCCTGTGGCAACTGGACCACATGCGTCGCCTCGCGCACGGGCAGCTGGCCGAGATCCTGGGTCCCCGGTACCTGCGTCAGGACCGCCTGCACCGGACGATCGGACTGACGGCGTCGGCACGGGCGGCGGTCACGTCCATGTCGTCTGAGGTGCGCACCGTGCTGGATGGGCTGGCCAACGGCATCAACGCCGGCATGGCTGCGGCGCACGGCCGTTTGCCGGTGGAGTTCGACGTGCTGGGCTACGAGCCGGCACCGTGGACACCGGTCGACTCCGTGGCGATCTGGAAGTGGCGCTGGTGGATGCTGACGGGCCGACTGGACGTGCTGGCCCAGCAGCAAGCCATCAAGACCTGTCTGGCGCCAGACCTGGTCGACCTGTTTCTATCGGTGGAAGCCGGCGAGGAGACCATCGTGCCTTCACAGGAGCCAGCCGGGGTCGGCGGCTTCGACACGGGGGAGGGCAGCAACAACTGGGTCGTCGGCGGCAGCCGGAGCGCCGGTGGCAAGCCGATTCTGGCGACGGATCCGCACAACGGTGTCGAATTGTCCCGACAGTGGTACCAGGCGCAGATCACCTGCCTGGACTCGAGCCTGGACTCGAGTGCGGGGATCGATGCGATCGGCGCATTTTTTCTCGGGACGCCGGGAATCTATCTGGGCCACACGCGCCACACCGCCTGGGGCGTGACGAACCACACGGCGTCGGCGCGGGATCTGTACGTGGAAACTGTGTCGGCGGAGCATCCCGGTTGCTATCAACAAGGGGATCGCTGGCAGCCATTCGAGGCGGAGGTGCAGTCGATCCCGGTACGGGGCGCCGGGTGTGTTGCACTGGAGATCCGTCGCACCCCTCGTGGTCCGGTGATGAGTGAATTCGTCTCGGCCGTGGGTGATGGTGAACCGCCGGTACTGAGCCTGCGCTGGGTGGGTACCGAGGCGGGCACCGGCTTCGAGTCGATGCTGGCACTGAGCCGTTCGCAGTCCGTGGATGATGTGCTGTCGGCGTTGCGCGACTGGCCCTTTCCGCTGCTGAACTTCCTCTTCGCCGACACGGATGGCCGCATCGGTTATCACACGGTCGGTCGGGTGCCCCGTCGGCAACAAACGACGTACGGGTTCAAGCGGGCCGATGAACCTCTGGACCAGTGGGGTGAGATGTATGGCTTCGACGATGTGCCGCACGACATCGATCCGCAGCGGGACTGGCTGGCGTCAGCGAACAATCCACCATGGGGTGGCAGCGGCGCCTACCTGCGTACGGGCAACTGGGCCGATGGCTACCGCTTCCGACGCATCCGCAGCCGCATCGAAGCACACAACGGACACACGCTCGACAGCGTTGGCGCGATCCACGCCGATGTGCTGCACCCCAGGGCGCAGGACCTGGCTCCGGTGGTGGCAGGCATCGCTCTGGCAGGCCCCAACAAGGCGATCCGTGCCCTGGGGAAGGTCCTGCAGGACTGGGATGGTGCCTACACCACGGATGCCACTGGACCGACGGTATTCACCGCCTTCTGGGAGCAGTGGCTGCAGCGGGTGACCCGCGTGCATTTTCCGCAGAGTGTGGCGCAACTGGTGGCGAGCAAGGCGGGTGCCGTTGCCGGGCGCGTACTGCTCGGTGAGGATCGAGGCTGGTTCCCTGCGGAGGTCGATGTCGAGGGCGAGGTCATTGCCGCCCTGCGCGACACGCTCACATGGCTGCGCCAGCGGGTGGGATCACGGCCGTCGCAGTGGCGTTGGGGGCGACTGCACACGGTCCTTTTTGGCCATCCCGCCAGTACGAATCCGACGCTGGAACGGTTGTTTGATGTGGGGCCCTTCGAGACCTCGGGGGGCACCGGGACGGTGCGCGCCGCCGGCGCCAGCATGACCCATCCCTTCACCGTGACGGGGTTGTCGACGTATCGGATGGTGGTCGATCTGGCCGATCCCGCAAATGCGCAGGCGACGTCAGCCGGCGGCCAGTCCGGCCATCCCGCCAGCGCCAACTACCGACACCAGTCAGAACTGTAGGTGCAGGATCGCTACCACCCGCTGCTCATGGATCGCGCCGATATCGAGGCCCATCTGGCGGGGTCATTGACGTTGCGGCCGGCATAACCGCTGCGTGGCGCCAGCCGCTCAGCCGCTCAGCCGCTCAGGCGCGCAGGATCACGGGGGCTGTGCCCCGGCTCGGTCGGCATGTGGCGCGTAGTAGATGTGCGCGAACTTCTCACGCATCACCTTACGCCCAAAGACCTGCTCGAAATTGCTGCGGGCCGCTGCTGCATTCGCCTGGTGCGTTGCCAGGTCCGACGCAAAGGCGTGGTCGAGCCTGGTCCAGTCAAAGACGAGGAAGATCACATCCGTCCCGGCCGGGCGGAGCACTGCGGCGATCGTCTCCGGGGAAACCGTGGCAACAGGAGTGGGGGGCAGGCCTTTGTGCAGGTAGGTGTTGTAGGGGGAAGGGATCTGCACGTCGCGCGTCAGCAGAAAGGGCCGGTGGAAGCCAAGGGCATACTCAACGGTCGGACAGGACTGCAGTTTCATGTTGCGGCGCAGGCGGTTGAGAAAGACATCGGCAACCTGTCCGCGGTTTCGGCCGTCGACGGATTCCTTCTCTACGACGCTTGCCAGGATCAGCATCTCGTAGGGTGACCATCCATCATCCACCCTGTGGTCTTTGAGCGGCTGCACATGGACCACGCTGGCGGCGTACAGCGCCTGATAGAACGCCAGTGGATCCTCAAGGGAGAGCTCGTAGCTGCCCGGCGCCAGCAGACCCTCAAGGGCGGAGAATGTGGAATCGGGTCGAACCGTGGCCCATAGAGGCTCGGTTCGATATCGAGATTGTGGATACAGCTCACGCATGGTGCCGCAGAACCCGGCGCGGGCCGCGTCGAGATGCGCACAGATCGTCGCGAGTTTCTGGCCCGGCTGAATCACGAAGTCAAGTGCCGACGCGGGTGCTGGCAGCAACGCCAGAATCCCGATCCATGCCCCCAACCATGCAACGCGCAATGGCAGCAGGCCGACGGTGATGTCGATGCGAGACAAGGCCATAGTGGACGTCAGTCGGAGTTGACCTGGATCTCATCGGCGAATACCCAGGCGGGTCCACCTGCACCCGGATGCCACTCGGGGCATTGCCCGAGGGAGCGGGCCCGGACCCGCACGTAGCGCGCCCGATCCGATGCGGCCCGTGCCGTCAGTTCTTCGATGACGAGGCCCGAGGCGCGCTCGTCGACGTCATGGTCGGCCGTGGCAAAGGGACGAAAATGACGACCATCGTCCGAGACATTCACTTCCATGACACGGGGCAACCAGATCCAGGAACCGGCGTTCTGCAGAAAACGCACGCTGACGCTGGACACGTTCACAGGCTGGCCGAGATCGATGACGGCGACCAGGTCCTGGCCTTCAAAGCCCTGCCAGCGACCATCGGTGAACAGGCCGGTGCCGAGGATGCCATCGGTGAGGGCCCCGGCGCCCCCCGCAGCATACCGTGGCGAATAGGCATGTTCGAGAGCGACGAAGCGGCTCAGGGCCGCGTGATGATGAAGGTCCAGGCTGGCGCTGGAGAGGACCCGGTCCCCGGCGAAGAGGCCGACACGGATCTGACCCGAGCCAGCGATGGTCACAGGACCCGTATACAGCGGGTCCGCCGAGGTGACGTCACTGCCGTCGAGGCGCAGACGCAGGTCGGCATCGTCGATGATCGACTGCACGCGTATCACGTGCCCGGATGGTGTGGCAGTGGCCGCGATCTGCGGCGAGATATCGAACAGTTCCAAGTCGTCGACCCAGGCTGTGCCGGCTGTGACCAGACCCAGGGACAACCAGGCCCGGTTCGATACGGCCTGCATCACACTGTCGAGCCGGTACTGTCGCCACTCTGTGGTCAGGGGGATGTCGACGGAATCACCGGCGGCGGCGTTGTGCAGACGCAGGACGACACCTGGCTGGGCGCCGCGAGCCTGCAAGGAGAAACGGTAACTGCGTCCGGGGACCACGGCAGGGGAGTAGGGACTCAGGCGCAAGCGGTCATCTCCGCGAGGGCTGTGCAGCCGCACGGATCGCCGTCCGTGGGCGGCGACACGACTGTCGACGAAGTACGTCGCACCACGCCCGGCACCAACACTGGCATACAGTGCCGCCGGCACCGAGGGCGCCGCATCCCACTCAAAACTGGGGTCGATGAGCACGTTCAACTCATTCACCGCGTCCTGGGCGGGACCCATGAAACGGTACAGGCGTACGCCGTAGCCATCGATGATGTCGGTGAGGCGAACACCCCCCGCGTCCGCATCGCCCGGGCGCAGCAGATCGTTGACCAGACGCAGGGGTTTCAGCAGCATGCTCAGCGCACCCGGACGTGACAATTGCCTTACAGGCACATCACGATCCTCGTACAGGACCTCGGCGTCATCACGATCCCATTGCAGGCCCGGCAGGGTCAGTGCCATTGTGCGCGGCAGGTTCTGCGTGTTGACGACGGCGACCACAACATCATCGCCATGGCGCCAGGCGGCTGCGTGCAACGTCGGATCACCGGTGTCGACGACGGGTTGGGCTTCGGAGGACAGCAGAAAGGGCGTCAGGGCAGCGACCTCCAGTGCGGCGCGCCCGGCAGCAGCCCAGGTATCGGGGGACTTGGGAAACCCGTTGAGGCCGTGACGGATGAAGTACTGAATGCCCGTTGCCCCCTCGACGATCCCCAGCCAGGTCATGAGCCGCAGCTCCGCCGCCGTCGGTTCCCGCGTCCACCATTCGTTGCCACCGAAGGCCTGCGGCACGAGCCACAGCGGAATCTTTGGTGCCACCGCTTGCCGCACCGTACGCACGGCAGCGGCGACGCCACCTGGTGGGCCATTGGGGATCGGGTATGGGTCGGTCATGGCCAGATCCATGGCGTCGGCGAAACGAGCCGCAGCGCCAGGATTGACAAAGACGATCGTCACGGGATGATACGGATCCAGTTCGCGCACAAGGTCGGCGGCCCTCTGCAACTGCTCGGGTGTGGCGCCGTGACCGGTGGGCTCATCGGAGATGTACCAGGCGAGCAGAGCGGGATGGTCGCGGAATGCCTCGATTTCGGCACGCAACCAGTCCTGTCGTCGGACGGCGGAGGTGTCCTGAGCGACACCCAGATTGACGCCCCCCCCGCCGGCCACCTGCAGCAACTGGTAGTGGACCTTGACTCCCAGCTCGGCGGCGCGGTCCATGTAGCGGTGGCGGTCCATAACCGATGCCGGGTCATTGGACTGGTACGGACTCATGAGGTTGAAGCCGCGCACGACCTCTTCCTCGGCCAGGGTCGGCTGCACCGGCGAGTAGCAGTAGAAGCCAAAGGGAAAGAACGGCAGACCGTCGACGATGAGGCCGCCACCCAGGCGGTCGATCTGTACGGCATTGGCCTTCGCCGGCCGCCGTGTCACCGTCGTTGTGCGACGCCCCAGGTCCTGTCCTGCCCCACGGAGCTCGACGACGATGTCCGTGTCACCGTCGGGCAACGCCGCCGCCGGGAATGGGACCCAGGCGTGTCGCCCACGAAGGACGACGGTATCACGGGCAAGGACATGGCCGGCAACGCTGATATCAGCGCGCAGGTCTGCCTCGGTGAATTCCGCCGGCAGGTCATACAGCAACACCGCCGCAGAGGGCTCGTCCATGTAGAAGGAGCGGGCCGACAGTGCCTCCCAGGCACGTAGCGGGGCTGCAGCGGACAGCGCCATGTTCAACAGTGCGCCAACCAGCAGGTATCGAGCTGCGCCTGCCATGATGGCTAGACCTCGACGTCGACGACGCGACGTTCATGACGGGCGCGCTCGGCGGCGAAGACCATCAGGTGCGTCTCCAGCGTCTCCTCGGGCCCTGAAAGAATGTGTGCGTCGTCGTTCTCGGAGATCGCCCGCAGGAAGCCGGCCATCAGACCGAAGTCGCCGCCACCGTGGCCGCCCAGAATGGAGGCATCCGTGGCGGCCGTATCGATGTGCTGTGTTTCGTTCGACAGAAAATCGAAGATATGCAGGTGCTGGCCATCGCCGCGAATGTGACCGCGCGTGCCGAAGATCTCGGTGCGCCGGCCGGCGGCTTCGGTGAAAGCTGTCATGGTGAAGGAGGCCGAGCGCCCACCGGCAAACTCGAGGTTCACCACCTGGTTGTCGACGACATCGTTGTCACAGTGATAGACGCAGCGTCCGTACGGTCCCTCGCGCAGAGCGGCGGTCACCGTTGCCACCGTCGGCTCCGGTGTCAGCACGTCCAGAGGCCAGCCCGTGTGACCGCTGGCAAGTTTGTCGAGATAGTAGCGCCTGGCGGAATACGGACAGTCGGCCTCGACGCCGCAGTCGAGGCAGCGTTCTGCGGCGCCTTCCGGGGCCTCTTCGGCACGGAAGTGTTGCAGTGATCCAAAGGAGGACACCGCCTGGCAGGGCACACCCATGATGTGACGGATCCAGTCCAGGTCGTGGCACGACTTGGCCAGGAGCATGAAGGAGGACTCGGCCTCGTTGCGCCAGTTGCCACGCACGAAGGAGTGGGCCTGATGCCAGTAGCCGACCGGTTCGAGGCGCTGCAGGCAGACGATGTCGCCGATGGTGCCCGCGTCGATGATGGCTTTGAGGCGCTGCGTGTAGGGCGTGTAGCGCGACACATGGGCGACGGCGAACTGCACACCTGCCTGGCGGACGGCGGCGACGATCTGTCGACAGCCGGCCTCATCGGTGGCCATGGGTTTCTCGAGGAGAATGTGATAGCCCGCTCTGGCAAAGGCCACGGCAGGGCCGACATGCATCGCGTCCTGGGTGCAGATGAGCACAGCATCGGCCAGCTTCGGCGCAGCTGCCGCATCCTGCCAGTCGGCGAAGACGTGCTGCGCCGGGATGCTGTGTTGCGCCACAAGGCGTTCCCGATAGGCATCCCGTGGTTCGGCTACGGCAACGATCCGAGCCTGATCCGGATGTTCGGCCGCGTAACGTGCGTAGCCGCTGCCGCGGCTGCCGGCGCCAATAACGGCGATGGTAACAGGTGCCAAGGAGACCTCGATTTCAGGAGGGAGGTGTCAGGACGAGAGGTGTCAGGCCGAGAGGCGTCAGGCCGGCGTCGGGATCTGCGGTCTGAACTGATAGTCCGGTTCCTGCTTCTGGCGCAGTTGAATGGCGGCGATGCCGCGCCAGGTCGCCAGCAGGCCCACGGGAGATGGGGGCAGGTCATGGCGGATCGCCTCATGCAGACGGCCCAACCGGTAGCAGGGGACGGCGGCGTACATGTGATGCTCGATGTGGTAGTTCATGTGCCAGTACAGGAAGCGCACCACCGGATGGAGGATGATGGTGCGGGTGCACAAGCGGAAATCGGGCACCTTGTCGGTCATGCCGATGTGCTGCGCATTGTTACACAGCAGGAAGATGAAGCCGCCATAGAAGGAGCCGAAGGTCACCAGCAGCGGCAACTGCCACCAACCCATGTAGAGCGCCCCGGCAACCAGCAGCACATGACCGACTACGAGGATCCGATCCCAGCGGAACAGGCGTCGGCGGCCGGTCCTGTTTTCCACGGGGAACAGCACCTGGTCCCATCCGGGGTTCAGGTGCTGGAAGAAGCCGCGGCGGATGGTACCGCGAATGCGGTGAAAGGCACCCCTCGGATCGAAGAAGGCACCGCGCAGAAACCCCTTCAGCGTCAGATATACCGGCAGGACCACCTCACCATCTTCGGGGGGGTGCAGCGTGTACTTGTGGTGTTCGGTATGGCTCGCCCAGAAGTGCACGGGGTTGTACCACCCGAGAAAACTCAACAGATATAAGAAGAAGAGATTGAGGGACTGCGTGCGGAATACCGAACTGTGCACCAGTTCGTGGAAGCCGTTGATGATGAAGGCGTAACAGGTGCCGTGCAGGAAGAAGGCGGCGATCCACCAGTACCAGGTCAGGTGCAGGGTCGTCCACCAGGCGAGCGCGGCCGTAGCCGTCAGAATGCCAAGGAACCCAAGGGTCTGCAGCAGGCCCAGGGTGTCACTGCGACGATTCAACTCGGCCAGCAATTCGCGCTCGACCTTCGAGCGGTACCAGGGAATGCGACGCTTTTCCTGCGCTTCGATCTCGGTCATCCGGGAGGCTCCCTTGTCGGGGTCTGGTCCCGAAATTTAGGCTTCACACCGGCGCCGTCCATGGGGACGGCGCCGGAGGGCCTCACTTCTTGATGAACGTCCCGTCATTGAGCTGCTCCCATGCCAGCCGCAGTTCATCGGGTGTGTTCATGACGATCGGACCGCGCCAGGCAACAGGCTCACGCAGCGGCTGACCGGAAACCAGCAGGAAACGGATGCCCTCATCCCCTGCCTGTACGGTGATCTCGTCGCCTGCATCGAACAACACCAGCGATCGGTTGCGGGCATCCATGCCGGCCTCACCCTGGTCATCGTAGCGTTCGGTGACCACGCCCCGGGGCGCAGAGGCATCACGGAAGTCCCCGGAGCCCTCGAAGACATAGGCGAAGGCGTGCGTCGTGGTCTCGATGGGCAGCCGCTTTCGGGTCCCTGGTGGCACAGATATGTCCAGGTACCGCGGGTCGGCGGCGATACCGTCGACAGGTCCGCGCTGACCCCAGAAATCACCACAGATGATCCGTGCTTTCGTGCCGTCATCCTCGGTGACCTCCGGGATATCGGTGCTGTCGATATCCTGGTAGCGGGGTTCCGTCATCTTGTGTGCTTTGGGCAGGTTCGCCCATAGCTGGAACCCATGCATCCGTCCCTGAGGATCACCCTTCGGCATCTCCTGATGCATGATGCCGGCACCGGCCGTCATCCACTGCACGTCGCCGGGACCCATCGCACCGCGGTTGCCCAGGCTGTCGCCATGTTCCACGGTGCCAGCCAGCACGTACGTGATCGTCTCGATGCCGCGATGCGGATGCCAGGGAAAACCGGCTCGGTACTTGTCGGGATCGTCGTTGCGGAAATCGTCAAACAGCAGGAACGGGTCAAAGTCGTCGGTCTTGCCGAAGCCGAAGGCGCGGTGCAGGTGCACACCGGCACCCTCCATCTTGGGCTCTGCCTCACTGATCTGTCGTACAGCTCGGATGGACATGATAAACTCCCGTCGGTTCTCGGTTGAACTGCAGAATGTATCAGCCTGTGTTATTCACCATATGGAATCGAATTCCGGCCGTTGGCTACTGACGC
>CALFPI010000754.1 GCA_937919035.1 uncultured Gemmatimonadaceae bacterium | reverse complement strand
GCGGATCTGGAGTCGTCGATCCGCGAAAAGGGTATTCTGCAACCGGTGGTCCTCAATCGCACGGCCCCGAATTCGTACCACCTGATCGCTGGGGAACGGCGCTGGCGGGCGGCGCAGCGGGCGGGACTTGAGGCCGTTCCAGCCGTCATCCACGAGATTGATTCGCCTCAGGAATTGATGGAACTGGCGCTGATCGAAAATATCCAGCGTGAAGACCTCAATCCCATTGAAGAGGCCGAGGGCTACCAGGCCCTGATGAACCGTTGCCTGTTGACGCAGGAAGAGATCGCGCAACGTGTTGGCAAGGAACGCTCGACCGTCGCCAACGCCGTGCGCCTGCTCAAGCTTCCCAAGGAGTTGCAGACCAGTCTGCGCGCCGGTGAACTGCAGATGGGTCACGCCCGCGCCCTGGTCAGCCTCGACGCAGATGACGCGCTGGAGTTGGGTCGACGTTGCATCGAAGAACACATGACCGTGCGAGACCTGGAGAAGGCCGTTCGGACCCATGGCAAAGGGCGCAAGGCGCCCAAGGGGTCGGGTAAAGGTCGTAGCAATGGCAACAACGGTGCCGCAACCGGCAAGGATGCGGTGAGGGATCCGGCTCTGACCGCCCTCGAAGAGAAACTCCGCCACCGTTTTGCGACAGCCGTTGCGATCCATCACGGTGACAAGAAGGGGCGCATTGAGATCGAGTACTATGACGATGATGATCTCGAGCGCATTCTCGACTTGATGCTGGACTGACGGCGGCTGTCTGCGGATCCAAAAGGCCCCTTCGGGCGTCGATGATATTGTGCGTTCGCCTATAATGACCAGCTTGCATCGATACGGCAATTGCCTGGCGGTGGTGGCCCCGCTCCTGATCATCGCAGTCGTGTGGACCTCCTGTTCACTT
The DNA here is from genome assembly GCA_937919035.1 of uncultured Gemmatimonadaceae bacterium. GTDB lineage: Bacteria > Latescibacterota > UBA2968 > UBA8231 > UBA8231 > UBA8231. The sequence continues at coordinate 4,497 of CALFPI010000754.1, read as the reverse complement.
ATCAATCAGGAGCCACCGAATCAACCCCCGCAGGTGCGGGTGCGCGAGGCCGATACCACCATCGTCGCCCGCAACGGCCGTGTGCAGCTCACGGTCTCCGCCTCAGATGAGGATGACGATCCCCTGCGCTACGAGTGGACCGCCTTCGGCGTTGGCAGTTTCACCGATTCACTGGCGAGCTCGACCTTCTGGATCGCCCCTGCACAGATCTTTGGAAATTCAGAATTCTTTCTCATCTCCGTGACCATCAACGACAGTCAGCCGGAGACCGAGGATCCCGTAGAAACCTTCCGTATTGAAGTGGTGCAGCGGCCGCCGGTCCTGACGGCCCCAACCGACACCATCGTCTCATTCCGCGAACCGGTGATCGTACTGCAGGCGTCCGGCGTTGACGAGGACAACGACGCCTTGACCTTCGATTGGGACGTGCTGCCGGGGGGGTTGCTGGAGTCTCGGTTGTCACGACAAGTGCAGACACGGGACGGCGTGTCGACGCTGCGCCTGCTGGCTCTGGAGCCCGGCGACGTACCGATCATGTTGACCATGACCGACGGCTCAGACACAATTCGCGCAGAGTTTTCAGTGTCGATAGCAGGCCCCGAACAGCCGGAAAGCGGCATGGTCGCTCTCGAACTGCCGCGGCCAAATGGCGTGCGCATTCCCTACGAGATCGATGTATATGAGTATCCCAACCAGCGTGGTGTTGAGCCCACACTCGTTGATGACTGGTTCCAGGCATCAGCCCTCTGTCGCGAGCAGGGCAAGCGGCTTTGCTCCAGCCTGGAGTGGACCTATGCCTGTCGGGGACCGGAGGAGGGTTCGTACTCCTCTCCGGATGATCCGAATGCGCTCCCCGATGCCTACGGCTTCAGGTTCTGCAATGGCCCCGGGTCCGCATTGGCCAGTGAAAGTCCCGCCTTCGATGAGGTCGCACCGTCCGGAAGCTTTCCGAACTGCGCCTCTTCTACCGGTGTTTATGACATGACGGGTAATGCCTTTGAGTGGATGTCGGACCTTGACCCCTTCCGGGGTCGACAGGGCCTCGCGAGCCTGAGTGGCACCGCCGTTCCCAGTTCATGCGGCACACTCGACGCCACGCAGCCGCCGGTGCCTTTCTTGGATCAAATGGATGACGGCGACCGTGTGATCGTCGACGGCCTGCTGGCACTGCCAGCAAACCTGGGGTATCAGACCTCAGACCGCGGCTTCCGCTGCTGTCGCTGACCTTCGTTCCCGACCCGGCTCCGTGCCCACTTCCAGCTCAGGCGACCACACCGGTGGCATCTCCGGCTCAAAGGGCTCTTCCATAGCAGGGGCGGCACGCGGGCGCCGGCGGCGCCGTTGGGTGCGCTGCAACTCTTCCGACATGAGGTCCCGTCGAGTCGCCGACCAGCGACGCTGCTCGTAAACCTGCAGAACGGCTCGCTCAATGACCTCACGTTCCTGTTCGAGGCCGTCGAGACGAGCGTACATCATATCGATGTCACGTTCTCGCCGCTTCAGAGCATCCATCAGCGTGCGGATCTGGAAACTGGTGACGTATTTCGCCGTGATGGGCACAGCGAGGAAGAGGGCGGCGAGAAGGACGAACCCGGCGCTCATGCAGTGCACTTACCTTTCGAAAGATCATGTGGCATACCGAATCCCGGGCGGAGCAGTCTGCCGCAACTAGCAGAGCAAGGCTTGTGCCGGGATCTGACCATAGACCTAACTCACTGTAACCATTACACTTTTTCGCGTCTGTTCACCTCCGGCGTTGGGCCCTGACGGAAAGGACTGCCGTCATACAGCAACACGCCGTCCTCTTCTTCCGGAGTCATACTTTGTGGATGCAGCTTCGCTGAAGTCTCTGCTCGATCAAGTCGCCCATGGCGCAACGTCGGCCGATGAGGCCTTCGGCCGCTTGCGCGACCTGCCCTTCGAAGACCTCGGTTTCGCACATATCGACCATCACCGTACCCTGCGACGCGGGTTTCCGGAAACCATTTTCAGCCAGGGCAAGACGCCGGCACAGACGGTGACGATCGCGGAGCGCCTCATCGAAGCCGGATCCCTGGTGCTGGCGACCCGGGTGGACGAAACCACCGCTGCAGCGCTGCGCCAGCGTTTCCCGAAGGCGGACCACGATGCCGTTGCCAGGACCGTAGTCATCCGCGCCGACGAGGCCGCCGTAGTGGCCGAAATCGGCCTGGTACTGGTCCTGTCCGCAGGGACCTCTGACCTGCCTGTCGCACAGGAGGCGATCGTGACGGCCCGGACCATGGGGGCTCGTACGGAAGGTATCTTTGACGTTGGCGTCGCCGGCATCCATCGGCTGCTCGCCTATCGGGAGCGCCTGCGGGAAGCGCGGGTCGTTGTTGTTGCGGCGGGCATGGAAGGGGCACTCGCCAGTGTCGTTGGCGGCCTCGTGGAGGCGCCCGTGGTGGCTGTCCCCACCTCCGTAGGCTACGGCGCCAGCTTCGGCGGCGTCTCTGCCCTGCTGACCATGCTGAACTCCTGTGCTTCGGGAGTGCTGGTGGTCAACATCGACAACGGCTATGGCGCCGGGTATGCGGCAGCGCTGATCAACAACCGGAGTATCGACCCGACCCAGGAGACCTGAACCGGGTGCAGGATCGGGCAACTGCAGCCGACACCGTCGTCGCCATCCTCGCCGGAGGGCGCAGTCGGCGTATGGGCGGGCGCCACAAGGCGACCCTGCCAATGGCAGGCGGAACTGTTCTCGGCTGCATTCTACAGGGCACCGGTGCCCTCGGTCTGCCCTGTTGGCTGGTGGGTGCTCACGAGAGTTGCCCTGAGGACCCGGACCTGATTGCGGCACTGAGTGCTACCGGCCTTCCCATGACCCGCGACCGGCGGCCTGATGCGGGACCTCTGGCAGGGCTCGATGCAGCCTTTGCCGCCACAAGCGCGCAGCGAATCCTGCTGCTGGCTTGCGATCTGCCGTTCGTGACGGCCGGATTTCTCAGTTGGCTTGTTGCCCAGGCAGATGATGCCGGCGCAATACCTGTCGATGCCAGCGGCCGGCTACAGCCGCTGTGCGCCGTTTACGGGGCATCCTGCCGTGCCCATCTGACGACGGCTCTCGACGCGGGCTCTCTGCGCCTGCAGGAGTTTGCCGGGCGCACGGGGGCCCGCCTGCTGGCCCACGAGACGTGGGCCAGGTTCGATCCGTCGGGCAAACTGCTGATGAACTTGAATGACCCCGCCGACTACGCAGAGGCTCGGCAGTGGCTCGATCCGTCAGATCGTGTCGTCAGATCGTGTCGAGGACCGTCAGGATGAGCAGCAGCGGTAGATAGATCACCGACGCGCGCAGCAGTCTTCTGGCGTCGACCATCGAACGGGTCAGCGTCAGCGACACGCCGGCGGCGAGCATGCCGGCACCGAGGAGCAGGGCTCCAACCAGATAGACTGTGCCCGATGTGCCCAGCAGCGTGGGCAGAATTGAAACGACGATCAGCAGCACGGAGAATCCGAGAATGTGCCGACAGGTGCGGCGACCATCCTCCTCCAGCACCGGCAGCATCTTGAAGCCTCCCCGGCGGTAGTCGTCACGAAAAATCCAGGCAATGGAATAGAAATGTGGATGTTGCCAGGCGAACAGAATGGCGAACAGGACCCAGGCACCGACGTCCAGATGGCCTGTCGCAGCCGCCCAGCCCCCCACGGGTGGCAGGGCGCCAGGTATACTGCCCAGGGATGTATTGAGCCACGTGGCGCGCTTCAGCGGCGTGTAGATGACGACGTAGAGGAAGGCCGTGAGCAGGGCCAGCCAGGCCGTCAGCAGATTGACGCTGAGAACGAGCACAACCTGTCCCGCAAGAATGAGCACAAAACCGAGAGACAGCGCTGCTGCGGGCTTGACCTGCCCCGTCGGCAGAGGCCGTCCCCGGGTCCGACGCATGACAGCATCGACGTCCCGTTCGAGATAATGATTGAGCACACCGGAGCCCCCTGCTGACAATGCCGTGCCGAGCAATGTCAGCATCAGGGTCAGAGGGCTGTCGATCCCGCGACCCCCGACAAAAAAGCCCAGCGCCGTGGTCACCAGAACCATGGTGACGATGCGCGGTTTCGTCAGTTCAAAATACAGATCCAGTCGAGTGCTCATGTTCTTTACCTGCACTGCGTTCATCTCGATGGCTGATTGGGGGTGTATTGCGGGGCAATGCTGGCTGATCAAGCCATGAAAAGTACTCCCCCGTGCCGCCAAGAGCAACGAAATCGTTGACGTTGTGCGTCCGTCCCACTAGCTTCGCGCGCCATGAATCACGCTCAGGCACAGCAGCGAATCGACGCGCTTACGACCCAGCTCGAGGCGCACAGCCACAACTATCACGTGCTGGCATCCCCGACCATTGCCGATGTCGAGTTTGACCGATTGCTGGAAGAACTGGTTCGTCTCGAAGGCGACTGGCCGGATCTGGCACATCCTGAGTCCCCCGCCCAACGTGTCGGTGGCGCACCGACGTCGGACTTCCCTACCGTGGCGCA
>CALFPI010000753.1 GCA_937919035.1 uncultured Gemmatimonadaceae bacterium | reverse complement strand
TGTCCGGGAGGAGGATGGGCAGCGGCGCTCGATTGCCACCGAGATCCAGTCGCTGCGTGCGGGAGACCTGTCGGTCGTGGCAATTCCGGGCGAGCTGTTCAGCGCCTACACGTCGAGGTTTCGCGCCCTGAGCCCATTGCCAGCGACACTCGTGGTAACCATGGCCAATGGTGCCATCGGTTACCTGCCACTGGACGAGGCCTACTCCCAGGGGGGCCTTGAGGTGATGCGCGCTGCCTGTGCTGCTGTCGAGGCGCCCCTGACGCAACACGTCACACAGGCGCTGCAGGGGTTGGTCCAGGGGCCGGTCTAGCCGATCCGTCAGCCCTGCAGTTTGTCGCGCAGAAGCTGCTGCACGACCTGTGGATTCGCCTTGCCCCGCGTCGCGCGCATGACCATACCCATGAGGAACTGAAGCGGCTTGTCATCGCCGTTGCGCACTTTGTCGGCCGCGTCGGCCTGGGCGGCAATCACCGCGTCGACCTGGCTCTCAAGTTCCCCGGTATCGGAGACCTGCTGCAGGCCCCTGGCTTCGACGATCTGCGTCGGGCCGCCACCTTCATCCCACATGACAGCAAAGACTTCCTTGGCGGCGGAACCACTGATCGTGCCCGCCGTGATCAGGCCGATCAACTCCGCCAGTTGCGCCGGGGTCAGGGCGACGTCTTCGATGGCCGCCTCCGTGTCCTTCAGGCGACGGAAGAGCTCGCCCGAGATCCAGTTCGCCGCCGTAGCGGGTTCGGCGCCGGCGGCGATGACCTGCTCGAACCAGTCCGCCACGGCGCGATCCTCGGTCATCATGGCGGCATCATCGGCGCTCAGCCGGAAGGACTCGACGAAGCGTGCGGCGCGCTCGTCCGGCAGTTCTGGTAACTGGGAGCGTGCCCCGTCGATCCACTCGTCTGTCACATCCACATCGAGCAGATCCGGTTCGGGGAAGTAGCGGTAATCGTCGGCGAACTCCTTGGAGCGCTGTTCCTTGGTGGTGGCAGCACCTTCATCCCAGCCCATGGTCACCTGGCGCACGGTACCACCCTCTTCGATCACCTCGATCTGCCGCTGGACCTCGTAGTCGATGGCATTACGCACAGCGCGGAAGGAGTTGAGGTTCTTCACTTCTACCTTGGTGCCGAACGCCTGGGAACCTTCGGGGCGCACGGAGATGTTGGCCTCACAGCGCATGGCGCCCTTCTCCATATCGCCCGTGGACGCCCCCAGGTAGCGGACCAGCTGGCGGATCTTCTGCACATAGGCGAAGGCTTCATCTGCGGAGCGGATCGAGGCGTCGGTGACGATTTCCATCAACGGCACGCCGGCGCGGTTGTAGTCCACGAGGCTGGCGTTGCCCTGATGCACGAGCTTGCCCGTGTCCTCCTCGAGGTGCACCCGTTCGATGGCGATCTGCTTGCGGCTGCCATCACTGGTGTGGATTACGACCTGGCCGTGTTCACACAAGGGCAACTCGTACTGCGATACCTGGTAGCCCTTTGGCAGGTCGGGATAGACGTAGTTCTTGCGCGCAAAGACCGAGTGCGGGCGAATCTGGCAACCGAGGGCCATGCCCGTCATGACCGTCAGTTCGATCGCCCGACCATTGATGACCGGCAGCGCCCCAGGTTGCGCGGTGCATACGGGACAGACGTGTTCGTTGGCGCCGATCTGGAAGTGATGGGCCGGACAGCGGCAGAACATCTTGGACTGCGTGTGCAGTTCGACATGGACCTCCATGCCGATGACGGTCTCATAGTTCATCGGGGTTGGTTCCCTGGTTGTTCGATCGAGATCAGGCGAACAGGACATGGCGCCGCAGAAAAGCGTCTACGCGGCGCAGGTAGTCCTGCTTCGTCTTGGGTCGGCGGAAGCCGTGCCCTTCACCTTCGTACACATGATACTCGTGGGCAATGCCACGTTGGCGCAAGGACTCGACAATGGCATCGGACTGCGCCCGTGGCACGACCTCGTCGTCGGTTCCCTGGAACAGAATGACGGGGTCCCGCATGGCATCGGCGGCGAAGATCGGCGAGCGCTCGCGGTAGCGAGCTGCCGCCCCAGGCAGGGGGCCCAGAAGCAGGTCGTTGTAGCGCGACTCGAACTTGTGTGTCGTGTCGGACAGACCAAAGAGATTGGAAATACCATAGCGGCAGACGCCGGCGCGAAAGAACCCCGGTTGCAGCGTCAGGGCCCGAAGTACCGTGTAGCCGCCGGCACTGCCACCGGAGATGACGAGCCGATCCGGGTCGGCCATGCCGCGATCCACGAGGTGCCTGGCACCACCAACGGCGTCCTCCACATCATAAACACCCCAGTTGCCCCGCAATGATGTCATGTAGCGGCGCCCGTAGCCGGTGGAACCGCGGTGGTTGACGAGCAGCACGGCCCATCCGCGGGTGGCAAAGTACTGGACTTCGGCATCGTAGCTGGCATCCGCCTGGCTTGTGGGTCCTCCATGGATGTTCACCAGCAGGGGGGGCAGGCCCTCGGCAGCGAAGAGGGTGCTCGCCGGCGGATAGTACAGACCGTGCACGGCGGTCTCGTCGGCAGCCAGCCACTGAACGGCGACAGGAGTCGACAGTGCCTCCGCCGGTAGTGATTCACTGCCGGAACGGGCCTGCACGGAGAGACGTGCCGACTGCTGGCTCGCGCCCTGCAGGGCCAGTATTCGATCCGGTTGTGTCGAGGAACCGGCGACAACCGCGATCTGGTTGCCCCTTGGGGCGGCAGCCAGATGTGTGACGCAGGTATAGTCGTCGAGAGCGGCTACAGCTTGAACCGCGCGCGTCGACAGGTCACAGACGAAGGCGCGCCGCATGGCGTTGTGGCTGCGGGTGAAGTAGAGATGCTTGCTGTCGGCTGAGAAGGCCAGTGAGCGCAATCCCTGGACCCACCCTGGAAGGGCCACATCGCCACCGTCATCGCCACCATCACCGACTGGCAGGCAGCTGACATCTGCACCGGACAGATCGCGCAGAAAGAGCCGGCTGGCGACACCATCCTCGTCACTGGCGTAGGCGAGCCAGCGGCCATCCGGTGAGAACTCCGGTTGGAAAACCGAGATCTCATTGCCGCCGGCGATACAACGGACGTTGCTGACAGTCGGTGAAGATGTGGCGGACCGGCGGATGTCGGCAAGCATCAGGCGTGTGCCATCCCAGGCCATGTTGGGGAAGTCCCACTCGACCCAGGCCAGCAAGCGACCCCGGGGGTGCCAGGTGGGCTGCATGTAGAAGTCGGCACCCTCCGCCAGCCACTGGGGCCAGCTGGCCCCGGTGGCATCAACGACGGCGATACGATCGGTGCCCCCGTCACTGTGCACGTAGGCGAGCCAACGGCCATCCGCCGACAGGGCGGGTGCCGTGGGTTGGCCGAAGTCCGGCGTGATGGCTCGCGGCGGGCCCCCGTGCAATGACTGGGCATAGAGTCGGGAGCCGTTGTCGACGAAATACAGACAACCCTGACCGACGGTGAACTCGCCACCCCCATAGAAGACGCTGGTCTTGATGCGGTGACCGGCGGCCAGCTCCCGCGGCGCCACCTCGCCCTGGGTGCGGCAGAGGAGAACCGACGTGGCCCCACGTCGCTCCAGCCAGACGAGCGTGCGCCCATCGCTGTCGAAGGTGGGCGTGCGCAGGCCGATGCCGTCGGTTACGTCACGCACCCCTACAGGGCTGTCCCACAGGCCGTAGGGGCGGTTCTGGCTCACACTTTCTCCATCAGTTCAATCTTGATGCTGTCCGGCCCGTCGATAAACACAATGCGTCGACCGTTGTCGGGGATCTGTATCGGGCCAAACCAGATGTGCACCCCCTCCTGCTCCAGGTGCGCGAGGGTTGCATCGAAGTCGTCGGTGGTCAAGGCGAAGTGATCCAGTCCCTGGTAGCGCCCAAGCACCATCGGCGCAAATTCGCGATCGGTGACCGTGATCTGCACGGCACCGATGCTGACCTCGACCCATGTGGCACCACCACGCTCAAAGGGCTCTGCCGCAGTGGCTCCCAGGACGCGCTTGTAGAAGTCTACGGCAGTGGGAACGTCCGTTGTTTCGTGGTGAATATGATCTAGGCTGTACTTCGGCATGGTATCAGATCTCCTGGTTGGGCTTGCGGCGGAAGTCGGCGAATTCGGTACTCGTGGCAAACGCATCAAGCTGGATTTTGCGGCCACCAAGCTTGTCGGAGAGATTTGCGGCAAGCACGGCGGCATGGCTGTTCATGCTGGAGGAAAACGTGTTGCGCAGGGGGGACACGTCATTGCTGGCGACGGCCTGCACAAAACACTCATTGATGTGGAAAGTGCCATCCCGCTTCGCCGGCATGGCGACGATGTGACGCAGTTCCGCCGCTGACGGTGAGCCGGAAGGAGGCGGATACGGGCCTTCATAGTAGTAGGCGGCGATCTCCTCCCCTTCGATTTTGACATGGCCATGATCCCACATGAGGCCCGAGTAGCCGTCGCCATAGAACGTCTTGCGCAGGCGGGCCATCGACAGGTTGTAGAGGAATCCGGAGGCAAAGCCGAAGGTTACGGAATATGCGTACGGATTGTCGCCGCCATCCTCGATGTCTTCGGCGTCACGATGGACGTAATCAGCCCGCACCCAGGCGACATCTCCAGCCCAGTAGCGCATTGTATCCAGTTGATGGATGCCAG
>CALFPI010000752.1 GCA_937919035.1 uncultured Gemmatimonadaceae bacterium | reverse complement strand
CGGGCTGACACTTTCACGCGAGTCTGTGCGTTTCAACTGAAAATGGGACTTGACCTATGCTGCGCCGGCACCGTAGTAGAGGCGCGTCAGGTCGCTCACCGGCAGCAATTCGCGCAGCTGGTAGGGTGTCGTCAGCGCCGCCTCGTAGTGGCGCAATGCCTGCAATGGATTGTCCTGCTGCCGTTGCACGGCTCCCTGGGTAACATCGGCGAGCAGTTGGAAGTAGCTGGCGGCAACCGGGATGGGTTCCGTCACTGCCAGCCGGACGCTGCTGAGCCGGATGTTTGGGCCGCTGCGACGGATATCGTCGAAACCGGCGACCGGCACCAGATACCAGTCCACAGGATCGAATATGGCCCCGGACACATCGCCCGCGCGGATCTCGCGGTACCAGTCGATGGCGGATGTGTCGACGGCCGGACCGGCCTCGGCACGACACAAGGGATGGTCCAATAGACAGGCGACGGCAACAGTCCCTGAGGAATCATCCGCTCGCAGCTGCTTGAAGGTCGGCGGATAGATGATGTAGAGCGGCGGCAGATCTGTTCGTCGGGCGAGGCGGTCGTAGAGGTCGGCGACGCCCGCCAGGCCGTAACTGGCGACGCTGCGGAATGCCCGTCGGGCGACAAAGTCGGGCGACAGCAAGTGAGGGCGACCGTTCCCACTGGAGAAATGCACGACACGCCCGCCCTGGGGCAGGCCGGATTCGATGACGGCACGGGCCTCGATTCTGGTGTCGTGGCTCTCGAGAATTGTGTGCATTCTCCAGGATGCGTGGCCGGGCTCAGCGAGCATGATCAGGAAAAGCCCTGCTGCCAGCGGTCGCGGGATTGCCACCATCTTCAGGACACGCAGAGCCATGACGGCTGCCAGCGGTGCCATGGGAACGGCGTAGCGCATGAACGCCGAGGAAGCGGCTGCGGCGAATACGGCGAAGGCGATCAAGGTTGCCACGACGACGCCTTCGGCGGCTGTCATTCGCTGAGGACGCCAGAGAAGACCCGCCACCAGGAAGATGCAGGTTGCCGTCCCCAGACCGTACCTCAGGTTGTGGAAGAGGAGGTGGCGCAGCCCGGAGGCGTGGGCTGAATGCTGGTCGCTGAGCAGGTGCTCACGGGCCATGATACCCAAGTCGCCAACCGCCTTGGTCAGGTCGAGCCAGACATAGGGTGTGCTGACGGCGAAGATGAGTGCTGCAGCGGCAACTGCCGGTACGAGCACCCGCAGCCGGCGGCCCGGGAAGGCGGTTGAGGCAGCGGCAAGGATGGCGGTCCCGGCGATGGCCCCAGGGTACTTGGTGGCGGCCGAGAGGCCGCAAAAAACTCCGGCAATGATCAGGTCTCTGGTGCTGTTTCGTTGTACGGAGCGCACCGCCCAGAGGACCGCGAGACTCGACCACAGCACACTGGGCACGTCGGTGGCTGCCAGGTGGGAAAAGCGAACATGCAAGGGTGTCAGTGCAAGCAGCGTCGCCGCTGCGAGTCCCCAGAAGGGGCCGTACAGCCGACGGCCCAGGGAGGCAGTGACAGCGACGGTGCCGACGGCCATGATTGTGGTCAGGCCGCGTGCCAATAACAGGATGTCGCTGGCATCGATAAAGGTTCGCCAGGCGACGAAGTCGAGTAGTTCTTCGCCCGTGGACAGCCAGTACCCCAGGTAGGTGAGGGCCGCCAGATAAAGTTGCAACGTGGGGTAGTTGAAGAAGTGCGGATTCAGGTCGCCGGAAAAGAATCCGAGGGGGTGGCTGACGAAAGCTTTTTCGTCGATGTGGGTCCAGGCCATGGATGGCACGGGCCAGCGGATCCACAGAGCGAGCAACAACAACAGACAGAGGGCAACCCACCAGAACGTGCGAGCGTCGAGCCAGCGTCGCAGTGTCGCCTGAAAATCGTCATGTGCCGTCTGCATCCTACAGATTCTCCGCATCCAGGTGATGCATGGCAATGCGAAAGGCAAGTCGGCTGTTGCATTGACAAGGCGCCCCGCCGCTTGTAGAGATATGCGACAAAGTCGCCACCGACGGCGGCTCGTGTCATCCGATGACTGCGACAGGGAAGCGAGACGATGGGCAAACTCAAGGTAGGACTGATTGGCGGCGGCGGAGCTGGGAATTTCTTTGGACACGTGCACAAGCGGGCCATCGCGCTGGACAACACGCGTGAACTGGTTGCTGGCGCCTTACGGTCGGATCCTGCGGCGGCCATGGAGGCTGCGGAGGCGTATGATGTCACGGGGTATCCCAGCTATCAGGCGCTGCTGGAAGCGGTGCAGAAGGGGGAGCAGGCCCTCGACTATGTCACCATCGTTACACCGAATCACGCGCACTACGCGCCAGCGAAGGCCTTTCTCGAGGCGGGCATCCCGGTTCTGTGTGAGAAACCCATGACCATGACCGTTGCCGAGGCCGAAGATCTGCAAAGGATTGTCCAAACCGGCAAGGTGCCCTTCGTCCTGGCCCATACCTATACGGGTCATCCGATGATGATGTTCGCCCGCGAGATGATCCGCGAAGGGCGCATTGGCGACATCCGCAAGGTTGAAGCCTGGTACAATCAGGGCTGGCTGGCGACCGCCCTCGAGTCAGAGGGGCTGCAGCAGGCCCAGTGGCGGACCGACCCGGCGCGTACGGGTATCTCCAACTGCGGCGGCGATATCGGCACGCATGCCTTCATTGCCGCCACCTGGGTCAGTGGTCGCTCCGTGAAGAAGGTATCGGCGCGGCTCAATTCCTTTGTGGCCGGTCGTGAGCTGGATGACGACTTCAACGTGATCGGCGAACTCGACAACGGCGGGACGGCGATCATTACGGCGACGCAGATCGCCATCGGCTACAAGAACGACAATGGCTTCCGTATCTATGGCAGCAAGGGTTCTCTGGAGTGGCACCAGGAACGGGCTGAGTCTCTGCTGGTGCGTATGGGGGAAGTGGATGAGACCTACTGGATTGGCGGCAACTACGGGTTCCTGCCCGAGTCGGTGTCGTCCTATCTGCGTGTGCCAGCGGGTCACCATGAGGATTTCTTCGAGGCGCTGGCCAATCTGCACGGGACGATGGAACGCATGATTCGCGGCGGCCGTGGCGAGGCTGTCGCCGCCCCCTTCGCACATCCAGGGGTGGATGAGGGCGTTGCGGGTATGCGTTTTGTCAAAGCTGCCGTGGACAGCTCCGCCAACAATGGCGCCTGGACCGAGCTGTAACACAAACGCGCCAATCTGAGTTCGCCGAACGGGTCGCCCCCTTCCGGGGGATGGCCTCCGTTCGGCGCCGACAGTGGGCGTATGTGTCGAGATGGACCTGAAATGAAGATTTTTGCTGCACAGAAAGGCCCTTGCTTCGTGTGGGCTACTAATGTATTTTCGGCGCATTCCGTCGGTGGCTGTGCGCACGAACGAAGACTCCAGGAGGTCGGTCTATGCGTTTCCCCCTCAAGAATCTGATTGGGGCCCTTGTCGTCATGGGTTGCACTGCATGGTCAGCCGATGCAGTGGTCAACATCCAGAGTCTGGGCGCCAGCGCGCGTTCGGCGGCTCTGGGCAATGCATTCGTGGCGGTGGCCGACAATGGTGACG
>CALFPI010000751.1 GCA_937919035.1 uncultured Gemmatimonadaceae bacterium | reverse complement strand
TCCGCGCGCTGCTGCCGTCCCCGCTGACAGCCGATGACGCCGTATCCTGGACACATGACACACGTGTCGTCGATGGGACCCTGCAGGTCAACGTCCGCGTCGAGGCCGCAGGGGATGGTCATGGTCTGCCCGACTTTTTCCCCATGCCTGTGGGGACAGCCGGCTTTTTCGAAGTGGGACCCCGGCTTGAGCATGGTCCGGCGGCGGCGACGTCGAAACTGAAGATCATCCCCTATGTGGGGCAGCCTCCGGTTCAGGTGCTGACGGGGATCATCGCTTTTCAAGGGGCCGATGGGACGCCTCGCTACCGCAGCATCTCGATCGATCTTGCGGCATCACCTGCCGCTTTCGATCTGCTCGGCGCCGATTACGCCGATCCGCTGCGGGCGCCTGGGAGGCTGTGGAGTTTTCTGCTCATGGCCATGATGGGCGGACTCATTCTCAATTTGATGCCCTGTGTGCTGCCCGTCATCTCTCTCAAGGTGATGTCCCTCGTCTCCCAGGCCGGAGAGTCGGCGACCCGCGTGCGGCGGCTGGGGCTCGCTTTCACCGCCGGCATTCTGGCCACCTTTCTGGCGCTGGCAGCGACGGTGGTGGCCCTGCAGGCAGGGGGGCAGCAAATTGGCTGGGGCTTTCAGTTCCAATCTCCCGCCTTCGTGTTGGGACTTACGGCGCTTGTGTTTGTTCTGGCCCTGAGTCTTTTCGGTGTGGTCACGGTGCGACTGCCCGGATCAACAGCTCTCGGCAGCGTCACGGATGCAGGTGGGATCGGCAGCAGCTTTCTCAACGGCGTGCTGGCGACCGTGCTGGCGACACCCTGTACGGCACCCTTTCTCGGAGCAGCTCTCGGCTTCACCTTCAGCCAACCACCGGCAACGATCTTCGCGGTGTTCGCCGCCGCCGGTGTCGGCATGGCACTACCGTATCTGGTGCTGGCGTGGAAGCCCGGCTGGATGCGCTATCTGCCCAAGCCTGGCAACTGGATGGAACGCTTCAAGCAGGGCATGGGTTTTCTGCTGATGGCGACAGTGCTGTGGCTGTTGTGGGTGCTGGGCAAGCAGCTTGGGATGGAGGCTGTGGTGTGGACCGGTGCATTTCTGCTGTGCCTGGCTCTGGGTGCCTGGTTCCTGGGTTCATGGGTTGATCTGCGCAGTACAGGCAGGCAACGTGCCCTTGCCTGGGCCGCGGCCCTGGGGCTGGCGCTTGCGGGTTACCTGGGATTTCTGCAACCCCTGTTGCAGGAAGCAGGTGCCATGACGCCGTCGACAACCTTGGCAGATCCGGAATGGGAGATCTTTGACGTAGCGCGTGTCGAGGCCCATATCGCCGCCGGGCGCACGGTGTTCATCGACTTCACGGCCGAGTGGTGCTGGACCTGCAAGGTCAACGAACGCACGGTGCTGGCCGATGTCGACGTGCGGTCCCGCTTCGCGGCGATGGATGTCGTCATGGTGAAAGCCGACTGGACGAGCCGGAACGAGCAGATTACCGCAATGCTGCGCGCCTTCGGACGTTCGGGTGTTCCCCTTTATGTCATTTTTCCTGGCGGCAAACCCGAGCATCCACTGGTCTTGCCAGAGGTCATCACGGTGGGCATCCTGCTCGACCGACTCGAGCAGGCGCAGATATTGTCACGCGGTTAGATCGCAGCAAAACCATACACGCAAATCGACGAGGGGAGATGTTCTGATGGGGATTCTGACGACGGTGGTAGGAAGCTATCCGGTACCTGACTGGCTGGTTGCGCTGCCGTCTGAGCAGGGCCTTATCGACGCCATGGCGGTGATCCTGAAAACCCAGGAGAACGCCGGCATCGACGTGATCGCCGATGGTGAACTGGGGCGCTTTGACATCAATCATCCAGAAACCAACGGCATGATCGAGTATTTCGTGAAGCCCATGGCCAACGTTCGTGGCGATGTCACGCGCGCAGATGTTGCCGCTTTCCGCAAGGACAAGGGCATGACCTTTCGGGTGCGTCCCAGCGCTGTTGTTGATGGTGCCCTCAGCGAAGGCGCACTCGATCTCCCGGCAGATTATGCCATGGCCCGCCGACTGACCTCCCACAAGCTGAAGTTTACTCTCACGGGTCCACATATGTTGTGCAAGACCCTGCTGGACAATCACTACGGCTCACATGCCGCGCTCAGCCTGGCCATTGCCGATGTGCTTGCTGCACAGGTGGCGGAGATTGACGCGGATGTCGTGCAGGTGGATGAAGCAAACCTGCCCGGCCACTCCGAGGAATGGGAGTGGGCCCTGCAGGGGATCAACCGCATTCTCGACCAGGTACAGAAGGTACCCGCCGTGCACCTGTGCTTCGGTAACTATGGCGGCCAGTCGATTCAGCAGGGCAGTTGGAAGAATCTGATCGACTACCTCAGCGGCCTGCACGCCGACCATGTGCTGCTGGAACTGGCGCACCGTGGCAATTGGGAACTCCCGGCGCTGAAGGAGATCGACGCGAAGGTTCGCTTTGGTCTGGGCGTTGTTGACATCAAGTCGAACATCGTCGAAACCGCCGAGCAGATCGCCCAGCGCATCGATGAGACGGCCAAAGTCATCGGTGCGGAGCGGATTGCCTACATCAATCCCGACTGCGGTTTCTGGATGCTGAAGCGTTCCATTGCCGACCGCAAGATTGCCGCGCTGGTCGCAGGTCGTGACCTGTATGAGAAGGCTGGCGGCTGACCTGCCGGACAAAAACCGACGGCCCCCAGCCGCACTGCGGCTGGGGGCCGTTGTTGTTTTCAGATCTGAAGAATTCGCACCACGTCGCGACGGCCCATATCCCGTACCCGAAGTAGCGCCGTGCGATGCTGGGCCCGCGGTGCCGACAGGCCCTTCTCCCAGCGCACGATGGAGTTGGTACTGACGCTGAGCAATTCGCCGAGTTCGGCCTGGGACAAGCTCAGGCGCAGCCGGTGGCGTTTGATCGATGCCGGCGTTACCCGGGCACGCGTCGCTTCGTCTCTGGCCCGCGGCGGGGCGTACAGAGCGCTGCCCGTGTCGGTGGACGTCTGGGCAACGATCTTGGCCAGGGCCCGTTCCAGCTTGCTGATCGAGCTCTGCTGCTGGCGAATGCTGCGGCGCAAGGCCTGCATCTGCTTGCGCAGAGGATCACAGACGGTACGGATTTCCTTGCGGGAGAGTCGGGTAATCTCATCCTTGAAGACTTGTGCCATATTAGGCATGGCTGCAGAGATCCTTTCGAAAACATGAAAAGTCGTAACACATATACTACTGCCAGCGGTGAATTCCTCAAGCCGGATGTGCCACAAAGATCGGCGGGAGAGAGAAGTGACGCAGAATCAACCACACGTTCTGCTCGTGACGACGGACCACTGGCCCGGTTCCTTGCTCGGTGTCTGCGGACATCCATGCGTGCGTACGCCAACTCTTGACCAATTGTCGCGCAACGGGATGCGGTTTCCCCGAGCCTACGCTGAAACACCTGTATGTATTCCGGCTCGACGGACACTGATGACAGGTTGCCCGCCGAAGATCCACGGGGGTCGGGTCTTTACCGACATGGAAATGCCTGCATTGCCGACCATGGCACAGACCTTTC
>CALFPI010000750.1 GCA_937919035.1 uncultured Gemmatimonadaceae bacterium | reverse complement strand
CCTGACCAACGGCAGCATCGTCGCACAGGAGGCCAAGATCGCCCACCTCGGTCTCGATGAACGGGTCGATGCCGTTATCGTCTCCGAGGCAGTGGGCTGCAAAAAGCCGGACCCGCGCATCTTTGCTGCCGCCCTCGAATCGCTCGACGTGGGCCCTGCCGACACCATCTACGTCGGTGATCATCCGGTCAACGACGTGCAGGGCGCAACCGATGCGGGCCTCACCGCCATCTGGCTGCGGGGCTGGCACGACTGGCCCGCCGATATGATCCCCGCAGAGCATTCCGTCGACGCCCTCGTCGAAGTGCCGCCTCTGCTGGATTCTCTCTAGCTCGGACACCGCTTCCGTGGCGGACCAAGTTGGCCCCGTGAAGATCACTCGTCAACGACAGGCTGAACGAGAACGCTCCGATGGAAGAACTCGCAATCGGCGGCGGGCCGCAGAGCAAGTCGACACCGTACACGTCGACGAACCGCTACGGCGTCGCCGAAGGGGATGAGGTGATCACCACACCGATGACAGACATCGGTACCGTGGCGGCGATCCTGGCCGCGGAAGGCCTGACGATCAGCACGGGCATGTCACCGGCGAACAACATTCTGCCACAACTCTCTGGCCACAATCACGGCACTCGGGACGATCTGTCTTGACGGGCAGCATCTGCGTTCTGCTGCTGCTCTTCGGCCTGCTCGCCACCCCCGGCCGTGCGGAGACGCCGCTGCAACCGCTGGGGGATGAAGCCTTCGCGGTCCTGTCTGGCTGGTTCGACTATCAACGGACAAGCACGGCAGCACGGGTCGACGAATTGCGCGGCACCGCCAACAGCCGCCTGTACAAGATCGTCTTCGACGGCGCCGGCCAACTGAAAGTGCCCGGACACCTGGAATTGCCGCTGCTCGGGCAGGCGCCCTATCCATGTATCATTCTGCTCCACGGGATGTCACGCTCGAAAGAATTCTGGTGGTCCTTCGGCACAACAACGGAGGGCAAGCACAAGGATCGGCTCGTGGCCGAAGGTTTCGCCGTGCTCGGTCTCGATCTACCCATGCACGGCGAACGCGCCGCTGAAAACGGCTACGTCGACGCCGCCACACTGCTGCAACCGGGTGCGGCGAGCCGCCTGCGCGATCTGTTCACGGCCAGTGTGGTGGAGCATCGACGGGCGATCGATATGCTCATGGCGCGCGCCGACATCGACAGTTCCCGCATCGGTGTGCTGGGGTATGACTTCGGCGGCGCCGTCGCCTTTGCCCTGGCCGCCGTCGAGCCGCGTGTGCAGGCAACCGTCGCCTGCGTGCCACCTACGGAACGCAATCAACTGTCCGTACGTGCCACGCAGAACTACGCGCCCCGCATCAACAAACCGTTCCTGCTGCTGATGGCCGCCAACAGTCTCTACAGCTCGGTCGAAGATGCCGAGCAACTGCGTAATCTACTGCCTGCAGCCACAGCAGAGATGAAGATCTATACCAGTGACGACCGACTGCCCATCTGGTACGTGGGTGACACCGTCGACTGGTTTTCGGCCCATCTGGGCAGCACGCCTAGTCGCTGATCAGCGGCTTGCCCACGGCGGTGAACACCAACTCGGTCTCGACGAGTGCCACACCGGGCTGACCACGAACCGGCGCCGTGAAGTCCTTGCGCGCCACACGCACTTCGACGGCCACCGCGCCGGCGCGTTGCAGCAACTCCTGCAGATAGCTTGTTGCCCGGATACGTGCCAGTTCGACACCCCCCTCCAGGGAACGTGTCGCTTCGAGTCCGCCGGGGAGCAACACGTGGAAGATGCCATCCTGTGCCGTCGGTCGCACCTGCACCCGAAGATGCTGGACGACACCACCGGCGACGGCACCCACGGCGTTGGCGACGGCGGCATTCGGCGGCACGACAAGCTCGGTGTGCAGGCGCTCGGCAACACCGGGACCATAGGCTGCTACGGGAGCCCCGACGAGCACGAGAGGCTGGCTCAGTTTCAGGGTCGTCTGCAGATCCGTGCCAGGATGTTCCCCGAAGGCCCGTTCCAGCAGGGCCAGGGACCCGTCGCCGCACTCCCAGCCGAGGGGCACACCCTCGTCGGAGATGGCCTTACCGGCGACTTCGACAGCGATGCGCCGCGACACCCCATCCACGACATGACGGCAGAAGGCGACCGCCGTCAGACCCAGAAGGGGGCCCAGCAGTTCCGCCCCCAGCAGCGCCGCATCCGTGTCGTGTGCCTGATACTGTCCGAGAACATGCAGAGCGTCCGTCGGTGTAAAGGCCGCACGCAGGACGAGGCGGCGACGCTCCAGTTCTGCGAGCCCCGCCAGCGCCAGACGCCCGTAGGGTGAAGCCTCCGCCATGGACGTCAGCGATCGTGGCACCGGGCCGATGTCCTGCAACAAGCGTCGACCCAGATCACTCAGGCGCACATCCTCGGCAGCCAGAGGCACAACGAACTCGGCGGGAAACTCCTCCACCCCCGCATGACGTTGCCGCCGCAGTTCGGCGACAACACCTTCATGCTGTTGCGCCAGCAGAGACAGCGGTACCACCCGTCGGGGACCGATCTGCAGAGCTTCAGCGGGGCGGCGGCGCTCATCGATCCGCACGTGGCTGTCGCCGCCAAGGCCCACGGTATGCACGTGCAGGGTCTCGACCATCGTACGCCACCCACCGACACGGGCCCCCTCGGGATCGAGGCGTGGCAGACCGTCGCGCAACACGGCGATATCGGTGGTGGTCCCGCCGATGTCGACGACCCAGGCATCCCGTTGGCCCGCCAGGTGCCAGGCGCCGACGACACTGGCAGCGGGTCCCGAAAGGATCGTTTCCACGGGACGCTCCAGCGCAAAATCGGCGCCGACCATGGAACCGTCGCCTTTGACCACCATGAGGGGCGCGACAATGCCAGTCTCCAGGAGGGTACTGCGCACGGTCTGCACCAGGCCCCGCAGCAACGGGATGAGGCGTGCATTCAGCGCCGCCGTCGTCGCCCTGCGAATGGAGTCGAGTTGCCCCGTCAGCTCACTGGCGCAGGTGACGGGCAGGTCGCCCCCATGGACCCGGATGAGTTCTCGCGCGCGGGTTTCGTGGGCTGCATTGCGCACGGAAAAATAACCAGACACGGCAAAGGCATCGACACGGGTGTAACGCTGACGCACAGCCTCGATGAGGGCCTCCTCGTCGAGAGCCGTAACCTCGTGGCCGTTGCCGTCATGACCACCGGCGATAAAGACGACATCGTCGGTGACCAGTTGTCGCTCGAAATCGAAGCGCCGTAACAGTTCGGCGTCGTAACCGATGAGGAGCAGGCAGACGGGGTTGCCCACGCCTTCGACGATGGCGTTGGTAGCCAGCGTTGTTGACAGCCCCACCACACCGATGCGTTGGGTCGCATCAGCTGGTGCCCCAGCCAGGGCGGCACGAATCGCTTCCGAGACGCCGATGGCCAGATCCCCTGGAGTTGTCAGGGCCTTGGCGCTGGCGACAACCGCCGCCGCCGGCCAGGTGACGACGGCAGCATCGGTGTAGGTCCCCCCGGTATCGACACCAAGGGCCAGATCTTTTGCAGCTGTTGATTTTTTCATAGGAAGAAAGGACGGCCCTCAACGGCCTGAGATCAACGCGGCCCATCGGAAAATGGGTAACGCCTACCCCTGGGCAGGCTGTCTCGGTAGCTTCTCCCCAGAGATCCTGCCCCTTTGCTCCCTCACCATGGAGCCCGTGAAAATGAACCGGCGTCAGCACCTGCGTGCCATCATCTCCGGTGAACATGCCGATCGCTGCGGCTTCTGGCTTGGCAATCCACATGCCGAGACCTGGCCGATCCTCGAGCAGCATTTTGACACGACCGATCACGAGAAGATCCTGCAGCAGTTCGGCGATGATCTGCGCTGGATCCGCCCCGGCAGCTACCGACACCCCGAGGGCCGGCCGATGTTCGACTTCCGGCGCAAGGGTCGAGAACTGGGCGCGGAGGGGGTCTTTGCCGACTGCGACAGCGTTGACGAGGTCGACGCCTTCGACTGGCCAGACCCCAATTATCTGGACTTCGATGACACCCTGGCGGCGCTGCGTGCTGCGGGAGATGTCTACCGCCCCAGCGGCTTCTGGTGCCCCTTCTTCCACTATGTGGCAGACTTTTTCGGTATGGAGAACTACTTCGTCAAGATGTATACCCACCCGGACGTGGTACATGCCGTCACGCGTCACGTCGTCGATTTTCATCTCGAAGCCAACCGCCGATTCTTTGCCGTCGCTGGTGACCTCATCGACTCCTACTTTTTTGGCAACGATTTCGGCACGCAGCGGGGCCTGCTCATCAGCCGCGCCATGATGGTGGAATTCATCTTTCCCTACTTCCGCCAACTCACGAATCTCGCCCACGACAGCGGCTATCACGTCATCCTGCATTCCTGCGGCTCGATTCACGAGGTCATCCCCGATCTCATCGACATGGGAGTTGATGCCCTGCATCCGTTGCAGGCGCGGGCGACCAACATGGAAGCCGAGCGCCTGGCAGCAGATTTTGCTGGCACGCTGGCCTTCGTCGGGGGGGTCGATACGCAGGATCTGCTCGTCAATGGCAGCCCCGAGGACGTCGCCCGCGACGTGCGCCGCATCAAACGGTTGCTGGGCCCGCGCCTGGTGGTCAGCCCCAGCCATGAAGCGGTGCTGCCCAACGTGTCACCGCAGAACTTGCTGGCCATGGCGCAAGCGGTGCGGCAGGACTGAATCAGCTAGTGCCATCCCCGGACCCGGGCCCTGAGCTTCCCGAAAATCCATGGCAACGGTCCCGGCGGGTGCTGCGTTTGGCGGTTCCCTCTGCCAGTGAGATGCTGCTGGGCATGCTCGTCGGCCTGGTCAACACCTATCTGGTCGGTCATCTCGGGTCCGCATCTCTGACCGCCGTCGGTCTCGGCTCACAATGGGCCATGGCAGCCATGGTGCTGTTCAGCGCCGTCGGCACCGGCGCCACGGCTCTGACAGCACGCATGATCGGTGCCAGCGACCATGTCGGCGCCAGTCGTGTCGTCGGTCAGGCGCTGGCCATCGCCGTTGTCTGCGGCCTGTTGTCCACCCTCCTGCTGGTCGCTTTCGCCGAGCCCGCCATGCTCCTGATGGGTGCCCACGGCGAGGCCGTGACGCAGGGCGCCACCTACCTGCGCATCATCAGCCTCGTCTTTCCCGTCTCGGCGCTGATGTTTGTCGGCAACGCCTGCCTGCGCGGCGCCGGTGACACGCGCACGCCGTTGCTGGTCATGGCCATCGTCAATGTGATCAACGTCGTCATTGCCTGGGTCCTGGTGGAGGGTATCGGTCCCTTCCCCGCGCTCGGCGTCGCCGGCGCCGCCTGGGGGTCAGCGGCGGGACGCCTCGCTGGCGGCCTGCTGGTGCTGGCCCTGTTGCTCGGCGGCCGGGTCGGTCTGCGTCTGCGCTGGCGGGGACCGGACCGCGAGATGGCCTGGCGCATCCTGCGTGTCGGCCTGCCGGCCTCACTGGATCAGTTGATCTTCCGCCTGGGCATGCTCGTCTGGGTGCGGATGGTCGCCTCCCTCGGCACTGTCGCCTACGCTGCGCATCAGATTGCGCTGAATGGCGAGTCCATCTCCTTCATGCCCGGATGGGGTTTTGCCATGGCCGCCACAACCCTCGTCGGCCAGGGCCTCGGGGCGGGCGACCATGTCCGCGCCGAGAAGGACGCCATGTTCTGCTTCGGCATTGCCGCTGCCTTCATGTCCGTCATGGGGATCATCTTCGTTGTCGCCGCACCACAGATCATCGGCCTGTTCACCAGCGAAGCAGAGGTCGTCGCCATGGGCAGTACACCGCTGCGACTGATTGGCGTTGTGCAACCCTTGCTGGCAGCCATGATGGTCTTCAGCGGCGGCTTGCGGGGCGCCGGCGACACTCTGACGCCGATGCTTGTCAACGGCGCCGCCATCTGGCTGTTGCGCGTGCCGCTGACCTTGCTGGCAACAAGTTGGCTGGGCTGGGGACTGACAGGCGTATGGCTGGTGATGGCCCTGGATCTTACGGTTCGTGGTGTGGTCCTGTTCTGGCAGTTCCGCGGCGGCCGCTGGAAGATGGTCCAGGTGTGACCTACTTTGTGCGCAGCAGAACGCTCTGTTCCCGTCCTCCAACGAGCCCTGAGTCGCCGTCATGAAGATGCTGTTTTTCCTGGCTCTGCATCTGACTCTACTGGCAGTCAGCAGCTGCAGCCCGGGCACCGACGAGGTCGCCGCGGTGGGGTCCATGGTTTCCCGTGCGCCGCAGATCGATCCCGACTACGCGGATGTAACCATCCCGCCGAACATAGCGCCGCTGAACTTCGTCGTTCGTGAGCCGGGGCAGGCGTACGAGGTATCCATCCGGTCCGCCGGCGGTGAGCCACTGCTGGTGCACTCGGCCTCCCCACAGATCAACATCCCGCTGAGCGACTGGCGCGGCTTGCTCGCCGACAATCGTGGGCAGGATCTGTCCTATCACGTGCGCGTGCAGCAGGCCGATGGCAACTGGACAGGCTTTCTACCGATCATCCAACACGTGGCAACCGACAGCATAGACGGGTATCTGGCGTATCGACTGTTGAAGCCGCTCTACAACAAATACGTCAACATCGGCATCTACCAGCGGCACCTGGAGAACTTCGACGAGAGGGCGATTCTGGAGAATCGCAACGCCGATCAGGCCTGCCTCAACTGCCACACCTTCGCCCGCAACCAACCGGACCCCATGGTCCTGCACACACGCAGCAAGTACGGCCTGACGATGCTCGTGGCACGTGATGGCGAAGTCACAACCGTGGACACCCGCACGGCCTTCAACAAGTCGCCTGCCGCCTATACCAGCTGGCATCCCGACGGTCGCCACATCGGCTTCAGCGTCAACAAGGTGTCGCTGTTTTTGCACACCGATCCCACGCAGGAAACGCGTGAGGTCTTCGATGCCGGCTCCGACCTGGCCGTCTATTCCACCGATGACAACATGCTGACGACGACGGCAGCCATCTCAGACCCGGCGCGGGCCGAAACCTGGCCCGAGTGGTCACCGGACGGGCGCTACTTGTACTTCAGCAGCGCCCCGGTGCTGCCCATCGAACAGTTCGAGGCAGTACGCTACGACCTGATGCGCATTCGGTTCGACGTTGACAACAACACCTGGGGTCAACTGGACACGGTGTTGACGGCTGCGGAGACGGGCCTGACCGTGACCCAACCCAAGATCTCCCCGGACGGCCGCTGGCTGGTCTTCACCATGGCCGACCATGGCAATTTTCCGATTTTCTCAGCGACAGCCGATCTGTACGTGATGGACCTGCAGGAGGGCGGCTATCGGAAGCTGGAAATCAACAGCGATCTGGCCGATTCATGGCACGCGTGGTCGAGCAATGGCCGCTGGCTGGTGTTCAGCAGCAAACGGCGGGACGGTCTGTTTGCCCGTCCCTACTTCAGCTACGTCGATGCGGCGGGCCATTTCCACCGCCCCCTGCTGATGCCGCAGCAGGATCCGACGTTCTATGACTCCTTCGTCAAAACCTACAACGTGCCTGTGTTCATCACGGGCCCCGTGGAGATCAGCGAACGTGATCTGGCGGAGGCCATCTACGACCCGAAACATGCATTGTCGGCGCAGTTGGATCCGCGCGTCGCCGCCGAACTGGGCCCGGACCTCAGCGCGGCGCCAGTGGAACCCTATTCGTCGGCAACGGCGAGGTAGTCCGCCGCAGCACGGCTGTCAGCTCGATTTCGCACAGCCAGTCGGGGCGACAGACATCGGCGACGACGATGGTATTGAGCAGATCCGCAGGCACGTCGCGTTCACGGCAAACCCGCTCGAATACCGGCAGATACGCCCGCTCCTTGAGATACGTGACGGCGTGGACCGTGTCGACCAGTGTTGCCCCATAGGGGCGCAGCAGGGCATCGACGTTGTCCAGCATACGTCGGCACTGTCCGTCGATGTCGCCCACATGGACCACATCTCCCGCCCTGTCGATGCTGGCAGTACCCGAGATGTAGAGCACGGTGCGATCGGGCCGCTGCACACACAACCCCCGGGAGAAGGCGGAACCATAGTCGGATGCCTCGCCCAGAGAGTCGCCATGCATCACCTGGATGTCCTGGATGCCCTCGCCCCAGCTGATGCAGGCATCGATGCAGATGCGCCATGTGGTCGGATGGGGGCCACCTTCGATACCCGTGCTGGCTGGCAGGTAGGTGACGCCCCACTCGGCGAAACAGGCATTGCGCACTTCGTTCAGCACGTCGTAGTCACGCTCGAGATCCCGCAGGTAGATCCAGGTTCGGATCAGTTGCTGCACGGGCACATTGTGCTCGCGCAGCACACCGTGAAGCCGCTCGAACAGATCCTGACACTGCGTGCGGAAATCAGCCGTCGCCAGATCGTCACCGCCCACCAGATTCTGCAGATGGATGTGCGTCTGCCCCGGTTGCGTCACTCGCCAGCCGGCGGCGGCACTCGGCAAGCCGGCAAGCGCCTCGACGCCATACGTCGCCGACAGCGGGTGCAGCACATAGACCTGGAGTTCAATGAGGCGACCGGCAGCGGTCGGTGACTGCAGCAGAAAAGTGCTCGCCGGGAGGTCCTTCCTGTCTGCTGCATAGGTCGTGGCGCGAACCTGCCGGACCGTCTCGTTGTGGGCGGCGATGTCGGCAAAGAACAGGCGCTCGGTGAGCACGTCCGCCCCGTGTAAGCCCTGTTCAGACAGTAGCGCCCGCAGATTGGCGTACATCGAGCGCGCCTGGGCCTCGATCCCGTCGGCTTCGGCATCCGGTTGCACTCGACCGTAGAGCTCGATGGCCTCAGCTGACTCGAGCCGGACGAACTGCGAGCCGTCTTCGGGGCAGCCACCACGATGGATCTGTAGGGGTCTTATCGTCATTTGATGGCGCCCATCATCGCAGGCACCCTTGGTAACCACATGCCATGATCTCCAACCTGTTCGGGTGTACTTCGGTACAAACGGAAGAAAATACGGACCGTGGCGTAGAGCGACAGTTCCACTGGGGCCGCTCAGATATAACGATCACGCAGTCGATCAAATTCATCGAGGAAAACCAGAAAATTGTCGTACTTCGTGCCGAAAGCGACAGAGTGGGACGGCCCAAGAATGAACCCGCCGCCGGGCGCGCCCCGTTCCATGGCGGTGCGCACGGCCTGACGGACCTCCGCTGTGCTGCCGGCGATGAGCAGCTCCACCGGCACACCACCCCAGAAGCACAGATTCTGACCGAAGTCGCTCTTCAGCAGGCCGAGCTCCATGCCCGCCGTCGTCTGCAGGGACTGATAGCAGTCGATGCCACAGTCGATGAACATATCCATCAGCGGGATGTTGTTGCCGCAGTTGTGAAAGATGATCTGCTCCACCCCGGACGCCCGGACATGCTGCAGGCGCTGCTTGAGGTAGGGATAGCCCAGTTGACGGAACATCGCCGGTGACACCAGCGGGCCATTGGAGCCGGCCATGTCCTGTTCCATGAGCACCCCGGCGGCACCAGGCCGGATGAAACAGGCATCCAACGCGTTCTGACGGAGCACCGATTGACGATTGGCGGCAGCAATGACTTCGGGCTGCAGGGCGTGCAGCACCAGTCCCTCTTCCGTGCCACCCAGCAGGCTCACAGCGGTGATGCCCCCCGTCGTGGAGGCGACGTAGCGATCCTGGCCGAGTTCGGCGATGACGTGATCGAGGACTTCGAAAACACTCGGATCCGGTTGCGGCGGCAGGGCATCATCAGCAAAGTCGTCGACGGACCATGTAAGCCGCTGCGTTGTCGGATCATGGACACACTGGATCTCGTTGGCCCCACGTGACGCCTGATAGACCCGGCCGCGGTCGTCTTCCCAACGATCTTCCCCCAGAGCGCGGGGTCGCAGGGGCTCGTAGTCCGCCGGCGGCAGCAGCATGGCTTCTTTGGGCAGCAACAGATCGGCACAGTCCATGTGCCGGTAGAAGTCGACGACATCCACCTTCAACCCTTCAGCCAGTTCAGCCCGGCGCCCTTCCCACAGCGCGATCTGGCTCCCCACCTTGTCACGCACGAGCGTCCGTCGACCCAGCACGCGGCCGACGGTGTCGCAGTCGACGGCATAGAACCCCAGGGGTACTCGATCCACCGGCTTGCGCGCGATTGCGGCACGCACTCGTTCTCTTGAATTCATGTTTATCCCTGGCTTCGGCGCCCCATTTCCCTTCGGATGCATTATCCCGTAATCATACTCTGGAGGCAATTCAGCCAGAGCTTCCATTGCGGCTAGCGCTCCATTTGAGGAGGTGCCATGAAGTCCCGTGAACGTGTGCGCAGAATACTGAACCACCAGGAAGCCGATCGACCCGCCATTGATCTGGGCGCCACACGCATGACGGGGACCACGGCCTGGACCTACGGGGCACTGAAGCAAGCCCTGGGGATCACCGGCGGCAGCACGCGGGTCTTCGATCTGTTCCAGATGCTGGCGGAGGTGGAAGAATCGGTGCTCGACATCCTCGGCTGCGATTTCGTCATGGTACCGGCAGACACAATGAACTACGGCCTGCCACGCAACGGCTGGAAGGAGTTCACCTTCTGGGATGGACAGACACTGCAGGTGCCCTCCGGTTTCCACCCGCAGGTGACGGAGGATGCCAGCCTGCTCGTCGGCGAAGGCCCCGAATGGACCGAATCGGTGGCCCGCATGCCACACGGTGGACGCTACTTTGACGCGCTGCATGTCGCCAATCTCACGGACACCTTCGAAGTGCCACACCTGGAAGAGGACCACTGGAACATTCCCGGTCCCCTGGAGGCTGACTTTCTGGCGCGGGAACTGACCAAGGTCAAAGCACTCTACGCTTCCACGGATCGAGCCCTGGTGGTGACCCCGCCCTTCAGTCTGCCCAGCGGTTATGGCGGCCTGTACCAGTGGGGCATGAAGATGGCGCTGGATCCCGAGCACTGTCAGCAGTACATGCAGGCCCAGTGTGAAGCCAGCGCCGCCCGGGCGCGCCAGTATCTGCAGCTCATGGGACCCTACATCGAAGTCGTGGTTCTCAGTGGTGCCGACTATGGCACGCAGGACCGGGAGGTCTTCCGTCCCTCCCTCTTCGGCGACATCATGGCGCCCGCGTGGAAGATCGTCTGCGACGCGGTGCATGAATTTGCCAACGTCAAAGTCTGGATCCACAGCTGTGGATCCATTCCTGATCTGATCGAGCCTATCGCCGACGCCGGTGTCGATTGCCTAAACCCGGTGCAGTGGGGTGCCACAGGCATGGACCGGCAATGGATGAAGCAGAGATTCGGCGACCGCCTGGTATTCTGGGGCGGTGGTATCAACACACAGAACACGTTCCCCTTCGGCACGGCCGCCGATGTCCGTCGTGAGGCCCAGGAGTGCCTGGATATCTACGCCCCCGGCGGCGGCTTCGTCGTCAATCCGATCCACAACATCCAGGCGGACGTACCTGTGGAGAACATTCTGGCGTTGTACGAAACGGCCCGGGCCTACCGCTACTGAAGCGCCGCATGGAAGTGACCACAACCTGAGACAGGAAGCCCGATGAAGCCCATTCGGATCGGCGTACTGAGCCATGCCCACGGGCATATCAACACCTACTGCGGCGTCCTGCGAGACCGGCCGGATGTCGATCTGGTGGCGACATGGGATGACAATACGGCCCGCGGACAACGGGCGGCGGCTCAGTTCGGCCTCGAACTGCGCACCTCGGTGCAGGCCGTGGTCGAGGATCCGCAGATCGACGCGGTGATGATCGGCAGCGAGACCAACCGCCATGCCGATCTGGTGGAGGCCGCC
>CALFPI010000749.1 GCA_937919035.1 uncultured Gemmatimonadaceae bacterium | reverse complement strand
CCGGCTGCTGGTGGACTTCACCGGCAACAGCGGCCCCTTTGCCTTCGTCCTGCCCCGGCGTTGGCGCGACCGGGAACTGGTGGAACTCGACGTTCAGGGGGGTGAGGCAATCGGGCCGGCGCGGCGCTTCGGACGCACGGTCGAAGTGATCGGCGTCGAGGGTGAGAAGCGTCTGCAGATACGCGCCCGGTACGGACGGCGCGAGGCGGGCTAGCCGTCCTGTTCGATCTGCTGGAAGGGCGTGGCATTGACGTACTCCTGCACGACCTTGCCACCGACGAGATGTTCCGTGATGATGCGCTCCATCTTCTCCACCGTCAGCTCGCTGTACCAGGTCTGCTCGGGATAGACCAGGGCCGTGGGCCCCTTCTCACAGACGCGCAGGCAGTCCGCCTTGGTGCGATGGATGCCGGTGCGCGGGTCGCCGTGACCGAGTTCGCGCAGCCGTTTCTTCAGATAGTTCCAGATTTCGGCGCCACTGCCGTCGGTGTGACACTTGGCCTTCGTCGGTGTCGCACAGAGAAAGATGTGCCGCTGGATCGTGTCATCCGTCTGCTCGCTCAAGTCTGCCACGTCGCCTCCAGTTTGCGGTGCGTGTATGGCTTCGGCGTGGCACCCTCGTAGTCACCGACGGTGTGGCCGTCACCTTCCAGCAGATACTTGTACGTTGTCAGCCCTTCCATACCGACGGGGCCCCGACTATGGAGTCGGCCCGTGCTGATGCCGACTTCCGCACCCAGCCCGTAGCGATAACCATCGGCAAACCGGGTCGAGGCATTCACCAGAGCCGACGATGAGTCGACGCCCTGGAGAAAACGAACCGCTCGCGTACGATCTTCGGTGACGATCGTGTCGGTGTGGGCGCTGCCATAGTGATTGATGTGGGTCATTGCCTGAGACAGGCTGTCCACAACCTTCACCGACAGAATGTAATCGAGATATTCCGTCGACCAGTCTTGCTCCGTCGCCGGCACAACATCGGCGCTACCCGCCAGAGAGCGTGTCGCTTCGTCGCCGCGCACTTCGACCTTCGCCGCTGCCAGTGCAGCCACAACACGTGGCAGAAATGCCGCCGCCACAGCCGCATGCACCAGCAGCGTCTCCGCCGTGCAGCAGGTGGAGACGTCCTGCACCTTCGAGTCAACGGCAACACGCACGGCCTTGTCCAGGTCGGCGGCTTTGTCCACGTAAACGTGGCAGATGCCATCGGCGTGGCCGGTGACGGGAATGTTGGTGTTGGCCATGATGTAGGCAACGAACTCGTTCGACCCGCGCGGGATGATCAGGTCGATGGCGTCGTCCTGCTCCAGCATCTCCCTGACGTCCTCGCGCGACTCCAGCAGACTCAGCCAGCCAGCGGGCAGACCGTCGACCGCAGCGGTGGCACGCCGGATGAGATCGGCGAGGGCCCGATTCGATCGCGCTGCCTCGGAGCCACCTTTCATGAGTACGGCATTGCCCGATTTCAGGCAGACCGCGGCGATCTGGATCAACGCATCGGGGCGGGACTCGAAGATCACCCCGAGCACACCGATGGGCACACTGACGCGGAACAGATTGAGACCCGCATCGATCTCGGTTGCCCGCTGCGTCTGCCACAGCGGATCCTCGGCGCCCTCGACGGAACGCACCATCTCGATGGCGCGATCGTATTTGCCCTTGGCCAGATTCAGCCGCGCCACCAGCGGGTCAGCCAAGGCACCACGCGCCGCCATCTGCTGCGCCTCGGCAAAGTCTTCGGCGTTGGCTGCCAGAATCGTATCGCGCTCGGATGCCAGGGCGGCGGCAATCGCCGCCAGCCCGGCATCGCGCACTTGGGCCGAGGTCGCCGCCAGGCCACGGGCCGCCTCGCGGGCGGCCAGGGCCTGGCGGCGCAGA
This sequence comes from uncultured Gemmatimonadaceae bacterium, assembly GCA_937919035.1. Lineage (GTDB taxonomy): Bacteria > Latescibacterota > UBA2968 > UBA8231 > UBA8231 > UBA8231. The sequence goes on along the minus strand of CALFPI010000749.1, from coordinate 7,795 downwards.
TCACTGTCGGCCCGCTGTGCGGAGGTGCCGCTCACTACTTGTCCCGCGCCTTGAGTGCTGCTTCACTGGAAACACTCATCATCTTCTGGATCTGCGCCATCACGCGCTCCGGTGATTCGACTTTGCCCTCGGCAAGCAGCACGTAATCGACAAGGAAATGAGACCACTCCTTGAGCTCAGCGGAATCCCGGTCGGCCTTGAGCAGTTCTCCCATATTGCGGATCGCCGCATGCCGCGGATTGATCTCGAGAGTGCGCTTGGTGACAGGAAAGTTCTGGTCGCTCATACGCATGAGACGTTCCATCTGCTGACTCAGGCCGCCCTTCGGGACGACGAGCGCACAGGGACTGTCACTCAGGCGGCCGGACTCCTTGACCTCACCCACACGTGACGCGAGTTCATCTTTCAGAAAACTCACCAGCTCGATGGTGCGCTCCTTGTCCTCGCCGCTTTCGGCGCCCTCGATCTTGGCATCTTCGGGCAGATCCAGATCTTCCGCATCGATGGCCTGAAACTGCTTGCCATCAAAGTCCTGCAGCGAATTGACGACCCACTCGTCGACGGGATCCGTCAGGTAGAGCACTTCCAGGTCATGCTTGCGAAAGGGCTCCATCAACGGGCTCTGTTCGACCTGCTGGCGGTTGTCGCCACCGACATAGTAGATCACATCCTGGTTCTCTTTCATGCGATCGATATAGTCCTGCAGGGCGACAAGTCCTGCCGTCGTCGTCGTGCGTTCGGGCGTAGCCTTGTCGTCGGCGTCATCCCCCTCGGCCTCTGTGGCGACCACTTCCGGCGGATCTGCGTCGGCAGCCAGTTTGGCGGAGAAACTGGAGAAAAAGCGCAGCAGCTTGCTCACCTGCTCGCGGTGATCGAAGTCGCGTGCCACCCCTTCCTTCAAGACGATGCCAAAACTCTCCCAGAAGGTCAGGAATTTGGCCGGCTCTTTGTTGGCCAGATCGTCGATCTTGCTCAGTACCCGTCGCGTCAGCGTCTGCCGGATCTTGGCGATGACAGGACTGTTTTGCAGCGACTCGCGCGCCACGTTCAGCGGCAGGTCATCGCAGTCCACGACGCCGCGCACGAAACGCAGGTACAGCGGCAGCAACTCACAGTCGTCCTGAATGAATACACGTTTCACGTGCAGATTGATCTTCACCTTCGGATCCTGTCCGAAGAGCAGTTCCATGGGCGACTGCTGCGGCAGGAACAGCACGGCGTAAAACTGGATCGGCACGTCGACGGCGACGTGCTCCCACGCCAGCGGCTCCTGATGATCACCACTGAGGTGTTGATAGAATTCGGTGTACTGTTCCGCCGTGATCTCGTTGCGCGGGCGGGTCCACAGAGCCGACGCGGAGTTGGCCTGTTTGCCGGCGACTTTTACCGGGTAGGAGACGAAATCGGAGTGCCGACGCACGACACTCTCGAGGCGATGCGCGTCGAGATACTCCTCGCAGTCGGAGCGCACGTAGATTTTGATCTCCGTGCCGCGAGGGGCCGGGTCCTTTGTCGTCGAGATCGTGTACGTGCCATCTCCGGTGGACTCCCAGATGACGGCGTCGGCCTCCTTGTCGGCGGAGCGGGTTGTCACCACCACGCGCTCGGCAATGATGAACACGGAGTAGAAACCGACGCCGAACTGACCGATGAGCTTCAGCTTGTTCTCTTCATCCGTCTCTTCTGACAACTTCTGCAGAAATTGTTTGGATCCGGAGTGGGCGATCGTACCAATGTTGGCGTTCACCTCATCCCGGGTCATACCGATACCCGTGTCGCGGATGGTCAGCGTCTTGGCAGTGGCATCGACACTGATTTCGACCGTGAGGTCGGCATCGGGATCCACGATGTTTTTGTCGGTGAGGGACTGGAAGCGGATCTTGTCGAGGGCGTCGGACGCATTCGACACAAGTTCGCGAAGAAACACATCCTTGTCGGTGTACAGGGAATGGATGAGGATCTGCAGGACCTGCTGGACCTCGGTCTGAAAGGTCCGCTCCTCGACCTGTGCGTCCTCTGCTGTCGTGGTGCTCTGCTCGTCTGCCATGGCCTCTTCAAATGCTGGAAATGCGTGTGGATAAGAGCCCGTAACTCACTGTCGGGCTGTTACTTTGACAACCGTCGAATGTACGAAGGGGTGCCCTCGCCGCAAGACGGGCTGTGGCCCGGGCGCAGGTCGACCCCTACCTTGAAACGCTCATGAACAGCCCATCTTCCGAGTACGATCTGGCCATTGTCGGCGGCGGCCCTGCCGGGGCGACGGCTGCCATGTATGCCGTGCGCCAGGGCCTGCGGGCGGTCGTCGTCGATCGTGCCACCTTTCCTCGCGACAAGATCTGCGGCGACGCCCTGTCGGGTAAGAGCATGTCCGTCCTCGATGAACTGGGGCTGATGCAGGATGTCGCCGGTCTCGAGGGTGCCGAGATCCGCCATATCATCCTCGCCAGCCCCGAGGCGGTGGGGGCTCGCGTCGACATGCGCAACCGGAGCCACTACGACCCCCTCACGAATCGTCATGTACCCATGGGGGGCTTTGTCATACGCCGCGAGGTCTTCGACAACTATCTGCTGCAGGAGGCCCGCCGGCGCGGGGCCGAGGTGCGCGAAGGTTTTGCCGTGAAGGATCTGCTGCGCGATGCCACCGGCAGTGTCGTGGGCATCGAGGGGCAGCAGGGCAGAAGCGGCCCCATGGAACAGATCCGGGCCCGTGTCGTGCTTGGTTGTGACGGCTTCAACTCCATCGTCGCGCGCAAGACGGGCCTGTACCAACATGATCCGCAGCACTCCCTCGTCGCCCTGCGTTGTTACTACGAAGGTGTGGAAGGGCTGACGGATGAGCTTGAGTTGCATTTCGCCGACGAGGTGCGCCCCGGCTACTTCTGGATCTTCCCGCTGGAGGATGGCAAGGCGAACATCGGTATCGGCATGGTGCACGCTGCCATGAAGCGCAAGAACATCGACCTGCGTGTCGCCTTGCAACAGGTGCTGAACCGGCCCCCCTTTGCCCAACGTTTCCGCCACGCCCGGCCACTGGAGAAACCGGTGGGCTGGAACCTGCCCGTGGGCAGCAAGCGGCGTCCGGCGCACGGCGCCGGCTTCCTGCTGCTTGGTGATGCGGCGGGCCTCATTGATCCATTCTCCGGCGAGGGCATCGGCAATGCTTTCTACTCCGCCCGTATCGCCGTCGGTGCCTGTGCCGAGGCCATCGCCGAGGGTGACACATCGGCTGCCAGCCTGCGTCGTTACGAGGATCGTCTGTGGGAGGCGTTGGGTGACGAACTGAAAGTCAGCCATCAGATGCAGTGGATCGGCCGCATGCGGCCGGTGCTCAACTTTGTCATCAACAAGGCGGCACACAACGAGGCCGTCGCCAATCACGTCTGCGGCATGCTGGCCAATGCGGTACCGAAAAAGGACATGACGAGCCCGCTGTACTACCTCAAGCTGCTGTTTTCCTGACGGCGAACACCCTCGATGCCCCCTCGGCCAGAAAGGCAGGCAAGATGATCCATTTCGGTATCGTCGGAACAGGCTGGCGGTCTCTGTTCTATCTGCGTTGCGCGCGGGCCTGTCCGGATCAATTCCGTGTGCTGGGGGTGGTCTCACGGGACCCGGCGGCAAAGGCGTCCCTGGCTCTGGAGTTCGGCATCGAACTGGTCGCCTCCATCGACGATCTGCTGGCCAAGGGTCGGGCGGACTTCGTCGTGTCGAGTGTACCGTGGCCGGCCAATCCGGGGGTGATCGAGGCGCTGACCGAAAGGGGCATTCCGGTCCTGTCGGAAACACCGCCGGCGACCTCCATCGAAGAGATGGCAGCGCTGTTTGCTCTGACAACAAAGGGTGCCAGGATTCAGGTGGCCGAGCAGTTTCACCTGCAACCCCTGCATGCGGCCCGTATCGCCCTGGCCCATAGCGGCCGGCTCGGTCGTGTGTCGCAGGCGCAGGTGTCGGTCAGCCACGGATACCACGGTGTCAGCCTGATCCGTCGACTGCTGGGTGTCACCTTTGAGGCGGCGACGATCCAGGCGCGCAGTTTCGTCTCCCCCATCGTCAAGAGCCCTGGCCGCGACGGCGATCAGCTGACGGAGCAGATCGAGTCTTGCACGCAGATACTGGCATGGCTCGATTTTGGCGGTCGGCTGGGTGTATTCGATTTTGTCGGTGACCAGTATTTCTCCCATGTGCGCGGCCAGCGTGTGTGTGTGCGTGGGGAACGAGGCGAGATCATTGATGATCGGGCCCGCTATCTGCTCGATCACACGACCGTCGTTGAGACGCCTCTTGTCAGGCACGATGCGGGGATGCGCGGCAACCTCGAGGGGCATTACCACAAGGGTTACACCCTGGGCGAATCGTGGATCTATGAGAATCCATTGGCGCCCGGGGAATTATCAGACGAGGAAATCGCTGTCGGTGACTGCCTGTTGCGGATGGCGACCTTCGCCGCCGGTGGGCCACCGTTCTACAGCCTGGCAGAGGCTTGCCAGGATCGGTACCTGGATATCATGATGAAGCAGGCAGAGGAAACGGGTGTGCAAGTACAGACGGGTCCGCAGATGTGGGCCCCGTAAGCGCTCCAAGCCGAAGAAGGAAAGCAGACAATGACAACGGACCTGCAGGTCGAACACCTTGCGATCAACGTCACCGATCCAGAGGCCATGGCCCAGTGGTATGGCGAGCATCTGGGCATGACCATCGTCAGGAAAGGGGATCCACCCGACCTCATGCACTTCCTGGCGGACTCGGGTGGCCGCGTTGTGCTTGAGATCTACCGCGCCCTGCCCGATGAAGTGCCCGACTATGCGGCCATGCATCCTCTGGTGCTGCACCTGGCTTTTGCCGCCGAGAATGCCCGGGGAACCATGGGCAAACTTGTCGCCGCCGGCGCCACCGCTCTGGGCGATGTACGGGTCACGCCGGCGGGTGATCACATGGCGATGCTGCGCGACCCATGGGGTTTTGCCATTCAGTTGTGCCAGCGCGCCGAGCCGATGATCTAGGCGTCCAGCCGCCCCGCGAGCAGACCCATGGGCAACGCCGCCGGCCGTTCGATCTGACTCTCGATCCGCACGTGTGCACCCGCTGCCGACGCTGTGTGAAAGGCGTGCATCAACTCCAGCACGTGATAGGCCAGTTCGCCGCTGGAACGATGCGGCCGGCCGGAACGCAACCCATAGGCCATGTCCGCGACACCGATGCCGCGCCCAACGTCGGTACTGTGCGTCAGCGCCACCTCCTGCCAGGCCTCCTGCCCACCGCGCCGGATCCGGACGGGGCCGCCAAAGGTGTTCGGATCGGGCACACTCAGCGACCCTTCCGATCCATAGATCTCAATGCGCGGCAGGTTGTGACTCCAGACGTCAAAACTGGTAACGATCGTCCCGACGGCACCACCGCAGAAGTCCATGACGCCCGCAATGTGTGTCGGGATATCGACGTCGATTTTCTCCCCCATGCGCAACTCCGGGTTGGTGATCACGCGCTGGGCGAAGCTGGCCCGGGCCGAGCCGGTCACCCGGCGCACGGGGCCCAGCAGACTCACCAGTGCCGTCAGGTAGTAGGGTCCCATATCGAACATGGGTCCGCCCCCCGCCTGGTAGAAGAAATCCGGATTCGGGTGCCACGCCTCGGGACCACGGCCGGCCATGAAGGCCGTCGCCGCAACCGGCTCGCCGATCCAACCGTCATCAATCAGCTTGCGGCACGTCTGCAGGCCGCCACCGAGAAATGTGTCGGGAGCGCCCCCGGTGCGCAGCCCCTGCTCGTGTGCCAGATCCAGCACCGCCTTGCCATCAGCCAGTTCCACGGCGAAAGGTTTCTCCGTGTGTGCATGTTTGCCGGCGGAGAGGATCTGTTCGTTGACCTGTGCGTGCACGGCAGGCACCGTCAGATTGATGACGATTTCGATGTCATCCTCTGCCAGCAGCGCCTGCACGGAACAACCCCGGGGAACTTCGAACTCCTGCGCCCGCGCCTGCGCCCGCTCGACATCGAGATCTGCACAGGCAACGAGATCGAGAATCTCGAATCTCCGGCACCATTTGAAGTACGCCGGACTGATGTTGCCGCAGCCGATCAGCCCGATTCGAGTCTTATCGGCCACGGGCGAAGCCTTTCTGGGTCAGGAAGGTGTAGCTCTTCTCGACGGCCTCGACCATGTCGGTGGCACAGCGATCCAGCTCAACGATCCACCAGTCGACGTTGCTGCCACCGGCGGCGATGATGGCCGGAAAATCGGTGCTGCCCTCACCGAGAGCCTGCATGTCATCCTTGCGTGTGCAGGGGCCGTCCTTGAGATGAATCAGCGGCGCCCGGGGCCCGAGTTGGGCGATGACTTCGGCGGGGTCGGGGCCAGCCGTCTGCACCCAGTAGGCGTCGACCTCGAACAGCACAGCGGCTGACAGATGCTTGAGCATCTGCTGGTAGACGAGCTCGCCGTCCACCTCAAGAAACTCCCACCAGTGGTTGTGGATCGCGAAGGCCAAGCCCTTTTCAGCGCAGTTGGCACTGGCCTCGTTGAACTTGTCACACGACGCCTTGATCTGATCCCGGGTGGTGAACTGGTCCGGGCCCTGGCCGGCAACGACACGGCTCACACCGAGGGCAGCCGCAGTCTCCAGGGACTCCTGCTTTGTAGCCCCAACCGGCAGGGGCAGGTGGGCGCTGCAGACCTGCAGACCCAGATCGTCGAACAGGCGTTTGCCCGCCTCGACTGTCGTCCCGGGAAAACCGGCTGGTTCGACACCGGCGTAGCCGATGTCGGCGACTTTGCGGACCGTCGCCTCGAAATCAATGGCGGCGGCCTCACGAAGCGAGTAGAGCTGCAGGGCGATCGGTGCTGGCATGATGGATCCTCTCAGTAGGTGCTGGGTTGGTTGTGTTTTCAGATCGTTGTCGACAGAAAGCCGCCGTCGACTCGCAGGTCGGTGCCGGTGACGAAGGAGCTGGCTGCATGCGAGGCCAGAAACACCGCCGCACCAACAAGCTCGTCGGGGTCACCGAATCGGCCCATGGGCGTGTGCTGCAGGATCTGCTGCCCGCGAGCGGACGGTTGGCCGCTGTCGTCAAACAGCAGCCGGCGGTTCTGTTCTCCGGGAAAGAAGCCGGGCGTTATCGAGTTTACACGTACATCAGGTGCCCACTCCCGCGCCAGAAATTTCGTCAGACTGACGACGGCCGCCTTCGCCGCCGAGTAGGCGACAACCTTGGACAGCGGCACATGGGCGGTGATCGAGGCGATGTTGGTGATCGAGCCGCGACCGGCGGCGACCATGGGGGGCCCGAATACCTGGCAGGGCAGCAGCACCCCTGCCGTCAGATTGAGATCAAAGCTCTGTTGCCAGGCGGTCAGATCGATAGCCTCGAAGAGCAGGTCCTCCGTCACCGTCACCTGCGGATCATTGCCCCCGGCGGCGTTGAGCAGAACCTGCGGCTCGCCAAGACGGTCGACGATGGTGTTGCGGGCGGCGACAAGCTGTGCACGGATGCCGGCGTCTGCGGCAACGAAAATGGCCTGCCCCCCCGTGGCGACGATGTCATCAACAATGGCCTGACCGCGCAGCGCCGATCGACCCACCACAGCGACCGCCGCTGCGGCGGCACTCAGCCCCCGCGCCATGGCACCACCCAGGACGCCTGTGCCGCCGATGACGACGGCAACCTGTCCGTGCAGCGAAAAGCGATTCATCAGGGCACACCGCCAATGTTCCAGTGTACGGCCACCGCCCGCGACAACAGGCCAATGGCGGCGCCGAAGACGTTGCCCCAGACGATGAGCCAGCCGAGATGCTCACGC
>CALFPI010000748.1 GCA_937919035.1 uncultured Gemmatimonadaceae bacterium | reverse complement strand
CGGCGGTCTGCAAGGCGACCGCAGCTTCACTCACGGTTTTCTCAGTCGGTAATTTGATTAGCATGGTCTCATTTCATGGTTAACAGTTCACTGCACGGACCGGTCGTTGAATGCACGACTGTTTCCTGGGCATTCTGCCAATCATAACGGCCCGCAGGATCACGAGCACTGCGCCGGGTCGAAGGCCTCGACGAAGATCGCCTCAGCCCCGGATCGACCGTCGGTAGCGGATTTGATCGATGCTGAAGGTCGCGGCGACGATCAGGAGCATCAGGGGGAAGACGTAGAAAGCGGGGCGGTCGAACTCGGCACCCATCGGGCGGTAGACGCCACCCGTCAGGGCACAGACCAGCAGGTACAGCGACGTGACCAGGACTCCGCACCCAGTCCAGAGATTCAGTTCCACGGAGGCAGAGGAGGGCTCCATCCGTAGTTCACTACGCCGCTGATCCTGCGAGAAAACAGTGCGCCATTTCTGCAGGTCCCACAGGACAAGGCCCGATGTGGCGGCAAACATGAACGTCACAACCGTAGCCGTGGGGTAGACCTTCGTACTCCAGCAAAACACGAGAATGGTCGAAACAATGGGCAGAAGGATGAGCGCCCCCACCAAGGCAAAACGCTGAGACAGGAGCAGCAGGGCCGCCAGCAGTTGCATGACGCCAACGAACGAGTAGAAGGCGCCCGTGGCGTAGAAGGCGTGGAGAAATTCATGAAAGGGACCCGTGTTCTGCGGATCGGTAAAGGGCTGATATATCACCTTCTTCAGCCCCGCCGGCACAAAGGCAAAGGCCAGGCCGATGCGCAGAGTCACCACCAGCAGGTTCGCCCACCGCTTTTGTCTGGCTTGATGTAGCAGTCTCTCGAAGATCGCAAACATGACCGGCATTGTACGGACGGGCCCTGTCAGGCGCCATCGTCCACGTCGGTAGATTTTCAGCAAGGGCGCTTCGAAATTCCACGCAGGCATATGTTTGAATCGGCCGAGGAACGCGTTCTAAACAGGTGCTGCTCAGCCGCCCCCATCGAGCGGGATCAGGATCTCGTTGCGCCGCAGAAACCACGGCGTGAAGGGCGCATTGTAGCGAGCCCACACCGGCTCCCCCGTAGCGACCAGGCCCTCGGCCTCGATCCACGACTCCAGCGCCGTGCGATGACGTTGATAGTTCTTCTCGCTCCAGAAACCGGAGTAGCGTACGGCCGCCATTCGGCGCGCCGGCACCTGGCGCAGGACGACGTCCGGATCGTCTGGCTCGGGCAGAGCTTCCATGGTGTACGAAGCGGGCATCATGAAACTGACAGCCCAGTCGTTTCCGGCGCGCTGCTGTCCGACGGGGGCCGTCATGTCGATCTTCTCGCCCACCGACTGCTGCGCTACGGGCGCCGTCATCACCACCTTGCTGCGGGACCTGTTGTCACCGGAGATATAGCCGAACAATCTTCTGAAGGCCCTGTTCCCTGCTCCCTCCAGATCTGCTGCGACGATGATTTCCGCCAGAATGTGGGGCATGTACTGGCGGATCTCGAAGTCGGCCTCCCTTCGCAGTACGGTGTACTCCGCCTCCTCAACTGCCATGGCTTCCAGCGCTCCAAAGAACAGCAGCACGGTTGCTGCATATGCGATTCGTAGGAACTGTCTCATGCCGCCTCGCCTCAGAAATGGTGTCCACATCCTGAGTGTACCTCACGAACGTGCTGCGGCTACCCCGAAGACATCCTTTTCTGTCAGGAGAGTCAACCGCCACGCGACAATGGTGCGATGACGTTCCGCCTCTGAGGGTTGGCTCCCACTCGCTATTGAGGCGATGTTTGCAGCCGCCGCAGCTCAGAGGCTGAACCCCTTCCGTGGAGACCGGCCGTGGACGCAACCAACACCCTCTTCATCCTCTCAGATCAACATACCCGGGCCGGGCTGGGTTGTTACGGCGGACCGGCGACGACGCCGCACCTGGATCGGCTCGCCCGGCGCGGCACTCGTTTCGACACGGCCTACAGCAACTGCCCGATCTGCGTGCCCGTGCGAGCCAGCCTCGCCACCGGAATGTGGGTGCACCAGGCCGGCTACTGGGACAATGCCTTTCCCTACGATGGCCGCTTGCCGAGCTGGCACCAGCGCCTGCGGCATCAGGGTGTGCACATCGACTCGATCGGCAAACTCCACTTCAGTCGCAGCGAAGATGACCACGGCTTCACGCACGAAGTGGAACCCCTGCATGTTGTCGATGGCATCGGCGACGTGTTGGGTTGCCTGCGCGAAGATGGCCCCCTCCGCAAGAAACGCAGCGGCATTCTGGAGGCCGGACCGGGCGATTCAACGTACCTGCAGTACGACCGCCGCAATGCCGACAATGCCGTCGCCTGGCTTGGGCAGCATGCAGAGGACGAGCGGCCCTGGGCGGCCATGCTCTCCTTCGTCTGCCCTCATCCGCCCTACATCTGTCCACCGGCATGGTACGAGCACTACGCCGATCGCGATCTGCCCATGCCACCACAATGGCGGCAGGAGGACTGGCCGGATCATCCCGTCATCGATCACTTCAGGCGTTTCTTCGACTTCCATCCGCAGTTCGAAGAAGCCGAGATTCGCCAGTTGCTGGCCGCCTACTACGGCGCCTGCAGCTTTCTCGATGCGCAGATCGGCCGCGTGTTGCAGCAGCTTCAGGACCTCGGTCTGACGGATCGCACGCGCATCATCTACAGCTCCGACCATGGCGAACATCTGGGCGGTCGGGGCATCTACGGCAAGTTCAGCATGTACGACGAATCGGCGGCGATCCCCCTCATTGCGGCAGGGCCCGATGTCCCCCATGGCCATGTGTGTCGCACGCCGACCTCTCTCGTCGACATCCACCCATCGATGCTGGAATCGGCCGGTGCGACGCGACCCGAAGAGGATGCCGGTCTGCCAGGTCGATCCTTGTGGACGATCGCCAGCAATCCGGATGCGCCGCGCACAGTGCTGAGTGAGTATCACGCCGTTGGCTCGCGCCATGCCTGCTACATGCTGCGCGACGAGCGCTACAAATACAACTACTACGTCGGCGCGCCGGCCCAGTTGTTCGATCTGCAGACGGATCCGCAAGAACTCCATGATCTTGCCGCCGACCCAAAGCAGACACCACTCCTGGCAGAATATGAGGCCCGTCTGCGGCGCATCCTCGATCCGGAGGCCACCGACGCGAGGGCTCGAGCCGATCAGGCTGCGCTGATTGCGTCTAGGGGCGGCGAAGCGGCCGTCCGGGCTCGGGGTGCCTTCGACAATTCACCTGCACCGGGCGAAGCGCCTGCCTTCCGGCAGCACTGACGCATACAGCAGCACAGCCGTGCGGCCACCAAAGGGCGCACGCACGGCGTGATCCACGCTGTCCCGCAGGTTTGGGGAGCTACCGAAGGCGACGCAGACCTCGTCCCCAACGAAGTGCTGTACGACCTCGCGATGCCGGGAGATCACCTCCGTCATGCCGCTTGGCATGGGATCTCCGCGAGCAAGGCGTCAAGGGAGAAACTCTGCAAGAATCCCTTGACCTTTCAGATTCACTGCCCACGATCTGAGGCTCCTGTCCAGCTACTGCGCGGCGGCACCCAGGGCCCAGGCGGCCTCTGTGTGCAGTACATGCATGCGCAGCAGGTCCTTCTTCAGTTGCACGCGAAATTCAGCATCATCCCAGTTCTGTCCGAATGCCTCCCAGTCGATATGGGCAGCAGCGACCGAGGCAATCTCCTCGTATCGCTGCGCCGATTCCGTCAGTTCGTGGCGCTGCACGTCGTCTTCGACTGCAATGCGTTGCAGGAATCGAGCCGCGGCGTGCGCCGTACCCTGCATCCGCTTGAAGGTTCGGCTGGCACACCCCGCTGATTCGTCACCGCAGGCCGGACAGAAGGGCGTGTGGTCGAGGCGCTCCGCGGCAGCGGTGTAGAGTCTGCCCCCATAGTGAAGGCGATCGTTCTCCACCTTCCCCTGGGCGATGGCGGCGCCGAATTCGATGGCCCTCTGCGTCGCCTGTCGGTCGGACAGGGTCGGTTCGGCTGGCGACAGAACGAAGGCGATACTCGTCCGCTCCGGACCCAGCGCGCTGCGCACGAGCCCCTCGAATCCAGGCATCGTGACAAAGGGGAGTTGGTTGATGTCGTCAGACCAACCGGTCAGGATGCTCCACGATGGCCAGGTGTTCACCAGTACCACCTTGCCGGATTCGATGGCGGCCCGCAGTGCGGCGTGGTGCCGGGCGGTCAACGCGGGAACACGCGTCGGGTCGGGTTTCGTATTCCACGCATGGTCCTCGGGTCCCAAATCACGATCGATGGTCGCGAAGGTAAACCCAAGCGCTTCTCCCATGAATTCGATGCGCTCGTGCGTTCCCCCTTCCATCCACCAGGCGCGGCAATCCTCGCCCTCATCGTAGAGCGGCGAGAAGGCCGCGCCCGAAAGCCCGGCGACCTGGTCATAGTCACCATTCCGGCCCCAGGATCGAAGGACAGCG
>CALFPI010000747.1 GCA_937919035.1 uncultured Gemmatimonadaceae bacterium | reverse complement strand
GCCAATCTGGTCGACGAAAACCACAGGCTGCAGACGGAACTGAAGGACCGCTTCCACCCCACCAACATCATCGGCAATTCTCGTCCCATGGCGGAGGTCGGCAGCCTGATCGGCAAAGTCGCCCCCTCCGATGCGACCGTCCTGCTCCGGGGCGAAAGCGGCACCGGCAAGGAACTGGTGGCAGACGCCCTGCACTACCACAGCCTGCGCGCCGGGCAGCCGCTGATCAAAGTTCACGTCGCCGCCCTTCCTGAGACCCTCGTCGAAGCCGAGCTGTTTGGCCACGAAAAGGGCGCCTTTACCGGGGCGACGGAGACCAAGTTGGGGCGTTTCGAACGGGCCGATGGTGGCACCCTGTTCCTCGATGAAATTGGCGAACTGCCCAACAGCGTCCAGGTCAAACTCCTGCGCGTGCTGCAAGCCCGCCAGATCGAACGACTCGGCTCCTCTGAATCGCGGCATGTCGACGTGCGCATCATCGCCGCCACCCACGTCAACCTCGAGCAGGCCGTCGCCGCCGGCACATTCCGCGAAGACCTCTACTACCGCCTGAATGTGTTCCCCATTTATGTCCCGCCGCTGCGCGAGCGCAAATCAGACATCATGTTGCTCGCCGACACCTTTCTCGACAGATATGGGCGCAAACACAGCAAACAGATGCGACGCATTTCGACGCCTGCCATCGACATGCTCATGAGTTACCACTGGCCAGGAAATGTGCGTGAACTGGAGAACTGCATCGAGCGCGCCATCATTCTGTCGGTGGACGGCGTCGTGCACGGACATCACCTCCCGCCCAGCCTGCAGACAGCCCAGTCCTCCGGCACAGATCTCACAGGGTCTCTGGAAATGATGCTGAGTTCCTACGAACGCGAGATCATCATCGAAGCTCTGAAAAACTCAAAGGGAAACATGGCACACGCCGCCCGGCGACTCGGAACGACGGCGCGGATTTTCACCTACAAGGCGCGAAAGCTCGACATCGATCCGCGCCAGTATCGGAAATAGGCTTCGGCGACTTTGTAATTGTGACATTTTTGTTATATGAAATCATCCATCTGACATTTATGTGTTCGACGAATTCCGCTATGAGGATCACGGAAGTCATCCCTAATCGTATGTAATACAAGCTAGTTACGGTTCATCATAGAAACCGCCTCCGGACGTGGCACGCAGCTTGCAAAGGCACTCGGTGATTGTGCGCTGCAGTTCCACGTCACCCCACGCACCGAGGAGAGGGTTTCACCATGATGGACCGCTTTCGCTTCGCGCCGATTCTCGCCCTGTCGGCTCTGATTATGGGAGGGGCCACGCAGGCCCTGGGGGAGGATGTCACCTCCCTCGAAGGGTTCCAGAGCATGCCTCTGGTCTACCCGAAGTTCATGATCGACAACCTGTGGATCCTGATCTCCGCCGCCCTCGTCTTCATCATGCACCTGGGCTTCGCCACGCTCGAGACGGGCCTGACAAGACAGAAGAACACGGTCAACATCCTGTTCAAGAACGTCTTCATCGTCAACGTCGGCATCATCACCTACGCCCTGACCGGGTTCAACACGATGTACCCGGGGGACTTCAACGGCTTCATCGCAATCATGGGGCCCATCGGCTTCGATGATAAGGTCGCCAATCTGACGGTGAACTACGCGAACTACACCTACTGGGCTGACTTCATCTTCCAGGCCATGTTTGCCGCTACCGCCGCCACCATCGTCTCCGGTGCCGTCGCGGAGCGCATCAAGCTCACCAGCTTCATGCTCTACGCAACGATTCTCGTCGCTTTCCTCTACCCCATCGCCGGTTCCTGGAAGTGGGGCGGCGGCTGGCTCGACGCCATGGGTTTCTATGACTTCGCCGGCTCCTCTGTCGTCCACGCCTTCGGTGGTTTCTCCGCTCTGGCCATGGTTCTTGTCCTTGGCAATCGCCGCGGCAAATACCTGCCGGACGGGCAGATTCGCCCCATTCTCGGGCACAGCATGCCCCTGGCTACCATCGGCGTGTTCATGCTCTGGCTCGGCTGGTTCGGCTTCAACGGCGGCTCGGTACTGAGCGCCGATCCGGGCCTTGTGTCGCTGGTCTTCGTAACGACATCCCTCGCCGCTGCCGCAGGCGCCCTGGCCTCCATCTTCACATCGATGATCTACCTGAAGAAGCCCGACTTCAGCATGGCCCTCAACGGCATTCTCGCGGGCCTCGTGGGGATCACGGCCGGCGCTGACACAGTCAGTTGGGTAAGCGCCATCATGATCGGTGCCATTGCCGGTACTCTCGTCGTCTTCGCCATCGTCATCATCGATCGGATCCGCATCGACGATCCCGTGGGTGCCATCTCCGTACACGGTCTCTGCGGCATGTGGGGCACGATCGCCGTAGGCATTTTCAGCACCAATCCGGAGCACAGTGTCGGAATCCAGATTCTCGGCACGCTGTCCTACGCGATCTTCGCCTTCGTTGCCTCTCTGATCCTGGCACTCGTCCTCAAGGCCACCCTGGGCATGCGCGTCACCGCCGAAGAGGAAGATGAGGGCCTCGACCTGGCCGAGCACGGTCAGCCCGCCTACGCCGACTTTCAGCACATCACCAACTAAGCGTTGAGGAGCTAGGAGAAACCAGATGTATAAGATCGAAGCATATCTACGGCCCGCAGCTCTGGAGAAGGTTCAGCAGGCCCTGGCCGGAATCGGTATCGCCGGCATGTCGGTGCTCGAAGTTCGCGGTTTTGGTCGCCAGCGCGGCCACCGCGAGGTCTACCGTGGGGCGGAGTACACCGTTGACTTTGTGCCCAAGATCAAAATCGAAGTCGCCGTCAAGGCGTCTGACAAGCAGGCCGCCATCGATGCCATCGTCGGCGCCGCCAAGACCGGTCAGACGGGAGACGGCAAGGTGCTCGTTTCGGCGATCGAGGAAGCTGTGCGTGTGCGCACGGGCGAAACCGGCGACTCGGCCCTGTAAGCAACGAATGACACTCACAACACAAATGGAAGGATCCACCCCCATGCGTTTTCTCTCTCGCTCCATCCTTGCTCTGGCGGCAGTGGCGACCGTATCAGCCAACACACCGGCGACCGCCGAGATCGGCATTGGCGCCGATCTCGTCAGCCGCTACATCTGGCGTGGCACGGATTTCGGTAATGCCGTCAGCGTGCAGCCCGGCATTGCCTATGCCACCGATGCTTTCGAAATCGGCGCCTGGTCCTCATGGGCCATCAACGGCGGTGGCGCCAACGAGAACGACCTCTATGCAACGGTCTACCTGGGCCCCGTGGGGCTGACGATTACCGACTACTTCTTCCCAGCGGCGGCACCGGCCAACTTCTTCAGCTACAGTGACGGCGACGCCGTGCACATCCTCGAAGCATCCGTCGCCGCGGATGTAGGCCCGGTGAGCCTCATGGCGGCCTTCAATTTCTCCGGCGATGAAGAGGATTCCTTCTATCTGGAGGGGATGCTGCCGCTGGCCGCCCTGTCGACGGACGACGTCGAGGTCGGCCTGGGCCTGAGCCTCGGTAACGGCGTCTACACCACCGATACCGATCCGGCCCTGGTCACCATTTCGCTCAACGTGTCTGCGGGCGACTACTTCGCTCAGTATATCCTCAACCCGGACGCGGAGATCACATTCCTCGTCTTTGGCACAAGTTTCTGAACAATACTTCCATCTGCCCCGTGCACGACACGGGGCGGATGGCTATTGTTATGCGCTTCCAGCGTCCCCAGGACCACTATCAACCTCAGTACAAGGCGGAACAAGATGAGCAAGGACAAGCTTGAGTACATCTGGCTCGACGGCTACAAGCCCACGCAGAGCCTGCGCAGCAAGACAAGAATCGTCGAGAATTTCAGTGGCAAAGTAGCAGACGCCCCCATCTGGGCCTTCGACGGCTCCTCGACACAGCAGGCCTCGGGCGGCTCATCGGACTGCCTCCTCAGGGCCGTGGCGGTATATCCCGATCCGGTCCGCTTCGGTGGCAACGGCTGGCTGGTGATGGCCGAAGTACTCAACGCCGACGGCTCGCCGCACGAGTCCAACCATCGTGCCGAGATCGATGATGACGACGATGACTTCTGGTTCGGTTTCGAGCAGGAGTACTGCCTCATGGACCCGGACACAGCCCGGCCTCTCGGCTTTCCGAAGGATGGCTACCCGAGGCCTCAGGGGCCGTACTACACGTCGGTGGGCTCAAAGTTTGCCCATGGCCGCGAGATCGTCGACCAGCATCTGCACATCTGCCTCGAGGCGGGTCTCAATGTCGAAGGCATCAACGCCGAAGTCATGATGGGTCAGTGGGAG
>CALFPI010000746.1 GCA_937919035.1 uncultured Gemmatimonadaceae bacterium | reverse complement strand
GCAAACGGTTCGTGTCCATTGAAGCAAGCACGCCATCGTTGACGTCGACGGCAGACATCTCGGGTTTGCCTGCCTCACGGGCAAAGACACGAACATGGTTGATGATGTGGATCATGCGGTCCGCCTGGGCGATGATCTTTTCGGCGCGCTCCCGGATCTTCTCTTTTGGCAGATCCCAGTTACGGGTGACGGCAAGCAGCATGTGCTCGGCGATCCCACGCACGCCGGCCAGCGGCTGGTTGAGCTCATGGGCGATCCCGGCGGCCATCTCGCCCAGAGAACGCAGGCGGTCCGAACGCATAGCCAGCGTCTTCTGCGCCTCCAGTTGCTCCAGCGCCTGCAGGCGTTCTGCTTCGGCCAGACGAAGGGATGTGACGTCCAGCCATGAGCCGATGATCTCCGGGCGCGTTCCCTGGCCGATGGCGGGTGTGCGAACGAGACGCATCACGTCATGGATCCAGTGCCAACTGCCATCCTGATGGCGTACACGGTACTCCATTGATGTCTGTCCTTCAGGGAACAGTTTCGCCGTGTCTGCGTCGAAGATCGGCCGGTCCTCGGGGTGAATGCGCGACGCCCAGACCCCGGGCCCTGCGAGCAGCTCCGCAGCAGACAGACCGATGAGTCCGTGAATGTTGTCGCTGATGAAGGTCAGGGGAAACCCACTCTCCGCCCGGCAGCTGTAGATAACGGCGGGATTGCTCGCCAGCAGGTGCTGCTGGCGCTGTTGCGTCTGCTGGTCAGCGGCGCGCGCCGCGCGCCCACTCTGCATGGCTTGACGCAGTTGCGCGTTCATCCGGGCCAGTTCGGCGGTGCGGTCCTCTACTTTCTGCTCCAGCTCATCCCGGGCACGGCGCAAAGCGTTCTGCAGACGCACATTGGTGATCGCCGCCGCACCGTTGTTGGCAACGATCATCAGCCTGGGCACCTCGTCCAGCAGGATCGGCCGACGACTGAGGCAGTTGTCCACAGCCAGCACACCCACCGTGCGCTCACCGACGCGCATGGGGACTTCGGCACTGGCTTCGATGTTGCCTTCGAGGCTGCGCCTGCCTTCTCCATCGAGATCCTGGGTGATAAAGTAGGGCAGATCGCCGCGGACGATCTGAGCCATTTCGGATAGCTCATGGGCATTTTCAGGATACAGGTCGAAGACCGTACTCTCGATCGACACGATGCACCCAAGATCATCAACACCAACACTGCCGCGAAGGTCCTGCCCCCCCTCGCCGACGAGAAATACACCGGCTCGATCGAAACCGAATTCCTCGATGACAATCGTCACGATACGCCGCGAGACTGCCGTTTCGTCCTCGCCGGACAGGTC
>CALFPI010000745.1 GCA_937919035.1 uncultured Gemmatimonadaceae bacterium | reverse complement strand
CCGCCTCCGGGAGCCATGCTTGCGCTGCATGAGCACTGCCGACAACCGCAAGCGCTCGCTGCGATCGGACAACTGACGCTCCAGCAGGGGAACCGGGTCGAGCAAATCCTTCTTTCCCGCCTCCCATAGCGCCTCCGTCGCTCTCAGGCGAACCAGTTCATCGGGTTGCGCTGCGTCATCTGCCGCATTTCCCAGGGCAACCAGAGCTCGGCGAAAGCCTGGGTAGCGCTGGAAGACAATGGTACGCAGCGCCCGGACGATCTCGAGCCGAATTTCGGAGCTTCGCTCAACTGCCATGGCTCGATTGAGTACATCGACGGCCTGGCTCGTACTGGCACGTCCCAGGCCCTGTGCCGCCTTGCGTCGCACCGACACGTCCCGGCTGTTCAGCAATTCATCGCCAAGCCGACGGATGCTGGGAGCCTGCGCCGAGACAGAGTTCGCAGCGAGAACGCCAAGCAGAGAGCAAATGAGCAAGATGCGATAGCAAGTAGGACTATGTGATAGCGTCGACATGTTCTCTTTGTCGGCAGGCAGCAACATTTCCTTCAGTGCCCGGATTCAGAGGACTGCACCCTCGGTGACGACGACTGTGCCGGCGTGACCATCAACAAGAGTGGATACGCCTATAGGGAGAACGGTTCGTCGCCGCATATGGCCATAGGCAACACCGCTGATGACAGGTAACGGGCGGTCCCCCACGGCGTCGGTCACCATTTCATGCAACGTCGGGGACGCGGCCATCTCCGCCGGTACGAAGCAGTCCTGGAACGACCCGAGCACGAGCGCCGCCAGTCTGTCGAGAACACCGGCGAGGCGAAGCTGGTGGAGCATTCGATCCAGCCGGTATGGAGCTTCCGACACGTCTTCGATGAGCAATACTGCACCATCGAAAGGTGGCTCGTACGGTGTACCCAATACGCTGCACAGCAGCGCCAGATTGGCTGCCACGAGGGGGCCCTCCGCCCTTCCGGGGCGCAATACCGTGAGGCCGTCGCCGCTGTCAGGGAGCAGACCAAATGGCCCGGACTGCTCAAGAAGCCGCCAGAGACTGTCTGCTAACAAGGGGTCGACCGATGCGCCACCGAGGTCCGTGTCCGCCAGGGCACCGGTGAACGTCACGAGGCCGGTCCTGGCATACAACGCCAATTGCAGTCCTGTGCTGTCGCTGAAGCCCACGACAGCCTTCGGGTGAGCGCGGATGGCGTCGTAGTCGAGCCGATCAATCATTCGCCCGGTACCAAAACCGCCCCGCACACACAGCAGTCCCGAGATCTCGTCATCGAGAAAAGCGTCCATCACGTCCAGGGCACGATCACTGTCCGTTCCCGCGAGATAGTGATAGGTATCGTGGACGTGGGGCGAATGCCGAACCCGGTAGCCGCGATGCTCAAGCCAGGCGGAGGCGGTCGCCAGCCGGGATGGATCTGAGGGACGCGACGGAGCGACGAGAGCAATCGTGTCTCCCGGGCGCAGAGCGAGTGGGCGCAGAATTGTCTGCATCTCAGCCCCGGGATCGTTTCGTCAGCGCCGCCATCGTTTCTGCCTGGACGCCGCCGAAGCCGGCGTTGCTCATGAATACGACCAGATCAGTGGCTACGGTCTCCTGTGCCAGGTGGGCGACGATTTTTTCCACACGATCCAGGTGCCAGGCGCGCACACCGGCATCGCGCAGGCTGCAAGCAAGGCGCTCCGGGGAAAAAGGTTTGTCGCCTCTGCTGCGCTCTGGTCGCGGAACAGAACCAATGATCACTGCGTCAGCATGGGAGAAAGCTTCGAGATAGTCAGACTCAAAGGTTGCCCTGGCGTTGGTCGAACTGGCTGGCTCAAAGACGGCCCAGAGTCGGCTATCAGGGTGGGCCAGACGCAGCCCCGCCAACGTTTTCAGCACAGCAGTAGGATGGTGAGCAAAGTCGTCGATTATGGTCACGCCATCGACTGTCCCCAGCAGTTCCTGTCGCCGGCGCACACCGACAAACCCCTGCAGAGCGCCAGCCAGGGCCGAGGGGTGGAGTCCGGTGAAAGCGACGGCAGCGAGCGCCGCCAGGGCATTGCGCACATTGTGCTCTCCCGCCAGGGCAAGGCGCATACGGCCCATGGGCCCGTCCGGGCCAACGAGTTCAAAGGTTTGCGAGCCTGACGCCTGCTCAACGTCGGTGGCTCGCCAGTTGTTGGCTGGGCCCAGGCCGAAGGTCTGTACCGGGGAAGGCGCCGAACCGAGGACTTCGGCGACAACAGGGTCATCGCCGTTGGCCAGCACGAGCCCCGACCGGGGGACTTGATTGATGACCTGGCGGAAGGCACGGCGGATCTCATCAAGATTCTCGAAAATATCGGCGTGATCGAATTCGATATTGTTGACGATGAGTACATGGGGACGATAGAAGAGAAATTTGGCAAACTTGGCGAAATAGGCGCTGTCGTACTCGTCACCCTCCAGCACGAACCAGTCCCCGCTACCTAGGTGATAGGGGCGTGGCAGATCGCGAGGCAGGCCCGCAACCAGCCACGAAGGATCGGCGCCGGCGCTGCGCAGCAAGTGAGCGGCAAGTGCTGTGGTGGTTGTCTTCCCATGTGTGCCACTGACAACAAGAGAGCGCTTGCCGGTCAGGAACAGATCGTGCAGGGTCTCGGGAAGGTGGGCATAGGGAATGCCAGCGTCGAGAACGGCTTCGAGTTCAGGGTTGCCTCGTGATACCGCATTGCCGACGATGACGAGATCGGGCGCGGGCCGAATGTGATCTGCGGAAAACCCGGAGAGGACTGCGATCCCCTCATCACGGAGAAAATCGCTCATGGGAGGATAAATGTGTGTATCAGAACCCGTTACACGGTACCCACGTTGGCGCAGCATGCCGGCCAGTGACCCCATCGCCGTCCCACAGACGGCGATTACATGCACATGAGCATTGGCAGACAAGGGAATCAAGTTCAACTCTCCGGGCCTGTGGCGACCTTGGTGGATATGTGGTAACTTCGAATGAAATATAAAGATACGACGAATCTGAAGATGCGAAGGGCCTGGTGAAGTCACTTCCTTTATACATCGGTGGACTGCTGATCGCCGTCGCCGTCGCCGGCGCCGCGATGGTCTTTCTGACGCCGCCACCTGCGCCCACACCACCTCCGGTGTCAGTGCTGGCGCCGCCGCCCCGCCGCCTGCCAGCAAAGCCGCTCCCGGCTGCGCAGCAGGAGTTGTCACCCAACGAGGTCAAGGCTCAGGATGAAGAGGATATCATCAAGATCCTCCTGGCCCAGATTGAGGCGACGCCGGACGCCATAGATGAAGCGTGGCTCCAGGAGATGTGCCGGTATGTAACCGGGCCTGATTCGCTGGACGCGTTCTGGAAGGAGGTGATTGCTCGTGGTCAGACTTTCGGCGCCAGCTATACCTCCCGCAACGAAAAATCCGGCACCGTTCTGTCGCGCAATCCTCTGTATTATGTCTTTGAGGCTCGCGAGTTCATCTACAGCACGGACCCCCAGGAGCAGAAGCTGCTGGAACCGGCTCCCGGCCTGCTGGCGATGGCGATCGCCAAATCCTGGGAACAGAGTCGCAAGGAAATTCGCGATGTCATGGCCAAGGAGCAGCGCAAGAAGGCACCGGATATCGTTGTACCCGAGGAACTGGGCAGTCTCGATGACGAGGTGAGAACCACCTACTTCAAGGAGCATCTCAAGCTCTACGAAGTATTGAGCGGTATGGCTGAGAAGAGCGGTGGGGACCCACGCCAGTATATGCGCCAGCAGATCCGCTTGCACGAAGCTTCTATCGTGGATCGTCAGACGCGTCTGTTGGAGGTCATGGATAATGCTCGCCAGCACTACCAGGGACATACCAACAGCGCCCGGCCGGCGACGGTGCAGATGACGCGCTGGAGCAATGCCGTCAACGAGCAACTGCTCTCCCTCGGCAAGATCTACGTCGATGCGGCGCTCGCCGAGAAGGCCTTTCGCGGGTTGATGCAGGACTATGCCGATCTTGGTTTCAAGGCACTGGCCATGGTCTATCAGCGGAGCAAGTCGGGTGAGGCTCTGCGTGTCATGCGTGAGGCCAACCGAATCCAGCGGTACAACCTCTGGCAGATGGCGCGGGTCGCCTGGAAGAATGCGAAAGCCTTTGCAGCGGCAGGTCGCATCGCCGAAGCCGATGACGAGTTCCTTGTCGCCAAGCATCACTACCTGCAGTGCCTGTCGCGCTTGGAACGCAGCAAGAAGCCCACTGTTTTCGACGAATACCGTCGTTTGCAGGCTGACATTACGGCCTGGGTGACGTCGCGCAAGCTTGAGAGCGTCGCTGTCGCCACGGACGGCTGAGAGTCGTGACGACTGCCGTTGCCGCCGCCCTGGCGAACTGGAACGGTGGCGCCTATCTGCCAACCTGCCTTGCAGCCCTTGAAGGGCAGACACACCCCCTCGGCGAAATCGTCATCGTTGATAACGGCTCGACGGATGGTTCCGTCGAGTGGCTGGCGGCGTGTGGCAAACGACTGACGCTTCTGCGCAATCAACAGAACGAGGGCTATTGCGAGGGCTACAATCGGGCCATTGCCGCAACAGACACACCCTACGTACTGGTGCTGAACACGGATGTCTACCTCGACCCCGGTTTTGTTGGGGCGGCGATCCGCGTACTTGACACGCATGCCGAAGCGGCGGCCGTGACGGGCTGTTTCTACGAGCAGGCGACGGAGCGGACCATCGGCGGCGGCTTCCGCCTGCGCCGACAACTGCGCATGCGTCCGGAGGCCTCGGCCGGACCAGAGCGCGAAGTCTTCGGGGCCAGTGGCGCCGCCGTGCTGTTTCGTCGCGATGCACTTATGGAGGCGGCCGAAGCCAATGCTGAAATTTACGATCCGCGCTATTTCAGCTATGGCGAAGATATCGATCTCGCCTGGCGTCTGCGGTCCATGGGCTGGACCGTGCGCTACGCGCCGGAGGCCAGAGCGCATCACGTCGGCTCGGGGTCACTTGGTGGGGCGCTCCGTTTTCTTGAGAAGCCCGCCGTCTTCCAGCGCCATGCATTGAAGAATCGCTACCTGACGCTGTTGAAGAATGCCCCGCCCGGTCTCCTTGTCGAGATGGGGGCCGCCCTGCTGTTGATGGATCTGGCGCTGTGGCCTTTCCTGTGCCTGCGACAGCCCTGGAGAGTACCGTATCTCCTGGGTGGCATTGCCGATGTCATCCGACTGTTCCCCGGAACCTGGCGCAGACGCCGTGTCCTGCAAGCCCGGTCCCGGTTGGGAAGCCAGGCCGTGCGCCCCTGGTTGCAGGGCTTCTGACCCATGTCGACGGGGAAACCAACCCTTGTTACGGGTGCGACCGGATACACCGGCCGGCGCCTGGTTCATCGCCTCGTTCATTGCGGGTGCAATGTTCGGGTCCTGGTGCGCCCGGGCAGCGATGTCCAATCGCTGCCGGAGGGCGTTGAGATCCTCCGCGGCGACCTCGACGATCCAGCAACGCTCCGTCCGGCGCTCGAAGGTGTGAACTGTATCTATCATCTGGCCCACGTTCGGTTCACCGCCAATCTCTTGCCGCATGTTCCACCGGATGTCGCTCACGTCGTTATCATCAGTTCACTGAGGGCGCTGTCACGCGTCGCATCGCCGACGGTCGAGCAGGTCCTGAGCGGCGAGACCGCCGTCGCTGGCGCCAAAGTACCGTGGACGATTCTGCGACCATCGATGATCTTCGGCGATGGGGATGA
>CALFPI010000744.1 GCA_937919035.1 uncultured Gemmatimonadaceae bacterium | reverse complement strand
CGCCGAAACTGCTCGTCCACGGCATCGTTGTAGTCCCATTCGAAAAACTCGCCGCCCGTGGCGAAGTCAGCTTTTGTCAGCAGTCTCTGCCTGTGAGATCCGGGTTGCACCCAGATCGTTCCGTTCTGTCGGCTCACGTCGACAAAGGCGAGCCACGCCGACATGCAGCCCGGAAGGTAGTACTGATCCTGATGCCGGCGCTGTTCCGATCCCTGCCAGAAGTACATGGTCTGAATGCCCTCGGCGTCATCCCCCAAGCAGTCGTGCAGCGGTGCCTGCAGTTGCGGCAGAATCAGATACTCCAACGCCATGCTGTCGTACACATGCTGATTGTGCGTACGCCCCCATTCGTTGGCACTGTCGGGCTGGCGCAACTCGAAGCCATCCAGCTTTTTGCGGCCCGCGTGCAGATCGAGCATGTGCTCGACGAAGCGCTCACATTCTGCCACAGACAGCGCCCCCGCCAGTACGACGAAACCATCCCTGTCGTAGTCGGCCTTCTGCGCTTCGGTCAATCCTCCCATCATCTCTCCTACCGCGTCACGGGCGGCGTTGTACGGTTCGTGTCGATCACATCGGTGTCCCACAATCGAGAGAACTTCAGCGCCCGCGTGCAGTGCGGGTACGCTTCCTGCACCTCGATGAGCAGGCCCTGCTGCAGCGCGGCATTGTCGTCCGGATCAAAAACCTCCATGGAGATGCCTCGTGCCTTCAGATCCTCGTCGTCCACCACCTGCGCCGTGCCGTTCACCCGCGCCGTAGTGTCGATGCCGGGGATGAAGAACACCAGGCCCACCTGGGCGTTGCCGTCGATATTCTCGTAGCTCTGAAACAGCTTGTTGCCACGCACATCGGGCAGCAGCAGGTGACGCTCGTCGAGGACCTTCACAAACCCCGGGTAGCCACCCTTTGGCGAGGCATCACACTGTCCCTGGGCGTTGGCGCTGGCCATGACCACAAAGGGCGACTTGCCAATGAAGGCCCGCACATAATCGTCGAGGTGGTCGATCACCTTGGTGGCAGCCCTGCCACTGGGGCTGCCGAACTTTTCCTGATAACGGTTGGCAGGGGCTGGAGTGGCATCCGGCATTGGTTCTCTCCTCACGGAATGGGGGGGGTAGGCCCCCACGAACGCGACCGACAGGACCCATGGCAAGTCGCCTGCCGGCGACGGCTTGCGTCTGGACCCAGGCTGGACCCATCTTGCGGGCCTGCCACCAACCCACCGGAGCCCGACATGATCATCGATGTGCACGCCCACGTCTACGCCCGCCCCCTGATTCCCAAGGCCAATGGCCTGACCTTCATGTCCGCCGAGCAACAGGTGCAGCGCATGAATGAAAAGGGCATCGACAAAGCCGTCATCCTGCCGTTGAACAGTGCCGACGGTCCGGCGGAGCGGCAGAGCATGGGTGAGGTGCTGTCCATCTGTGAGGCCCATCCGGGTCGCTTCATCCCCTTCTGCGAGATCGACCCGCGGCGCCACGACTGGCATACCGTGGACGACTTCCTCTGGGGTCTGGAGGTCTACCAGCAGGCGGGTTTCGTCGGCTTTGGCGAACTCACCTGTCGACTGCCCTTCGATGATCCGAAGTTGATAGCCCTCTTCGGCGCCTGCGAGAAGATTGGCTTTCCCGTCACCTTCCATACATCCCCGCCGGAAACACCCACGTACGGCGTGATCGACACGCTATTCCTGCCGCGTTTCGAACGGGTGCTGCAAACTTTCCCGGAACTCGTCTTCTTTGGCCACTCGGGATCGTTCTGGAGCGAGATCAGCGGTGATCTGTCCGCCGCTGAAAAGGAAGGCTACCCCAAGGGGCCGATCACACCGGGAGGCACGATCCCGCGGCTGCTGCGGCAGTACCCCGGGTTGAATTGTGACATCTCCGCCGGCAGTGGCTTCAACGCCCTGACGCGTGACCTCGAATTCACCTGGGGGTTCCTGCACGAGTTCCAGGATCGTGTGCTTCTGGGTCTGGACGCAACCGATGTGGAACTCGACTTCCAGCACATCGAATGGCTGCAGCAGGCGCATGCTGATGGCCACATCACGATCGAGGTGCTGGAAAAAATTCTCTGGCGCAACGCCGATCGCTTGATCGGCCTCGGACTTCAGGGCTGAACTCAGCAGATGCGGATCTCGGCGACATAGATGTGACAGGGCGCCACAGATCGACCACTGCCTTCGTGGCTGGAGTAGTACGACAGCAGGCCCCG
>CALFPI010000743.1 GCA_937919035.1 uncultured Gemmatimonadaceae bacterium | reverse complement strand
GTCCAGCTGTCCTGATTTAACAAAGAGGGCCTGCGCTACCTGCGCAGGCCCTCTTTTTTTGTGCTGCCACAGGCAGGTCGAGTCAGGGTTTCTGCCGACATCGGTGCACTGCGCCCGGGGGCGTCGTCACTCCAAGTACAGGGCGAAGAGCCTCGGCGATGCCTCGCGCGTGCGGCTCATCCGTAGACGCACCCGAATCGTCTGACCGCCGAGTCCGGCCAGGCGATGCTCCGGCCACCGAACCGGGCAGGCGATGCCGTCGGCACCCTCGATCCTGCCGTCCGTGAAGCCGTCGATGGGCCGCAGATGCTCATCGAGCAGATCCACCGCCATCGATGTCACACCGTCGCCGTTGACCCGCAACTGGCCACCCCCTGCTGGCAGCTGCAGCGGTGTCGAGACAACGGTCCCCGTCTCTGTCCCGGGGTTGAGGGCCAGACACCCCCATCGGTCACGTGGCAGCGTCGCCAGGGCGACTTCGGCGTAGTAGTGCGCGACGATCTCTTCCGCCTTCTGTCCGACATTGCGCCAGCGACCGTGGTAGATCAGGGTTTCGTCCCCCACGTTGAGAATCCCGTTGCCCTGGCAGAGAATGGTGTTGTCGGATCGTCCCGTCGCCGCCGTCACCGGCGACTCCGTCCGATCGATGAATACGCGCCCCGGCGTCGCCCCCGGTTCGCGGAAGCGAATACCGTCGTTGGAGACAACGAGGCCCAGATCGCAGGCAATCTTGTCGAAGTCTTCGCCGAAGGGCTGGTTGTGCCACAGCCCGTACAACCCGACACAGACGTTGCCCAGACTCGTGGCGCCGATTCCGAGATGTACCTGGTCGTAGCAATGATCCTTACCGCGGGCGGCCGGATCGGCCGGTTCGGGCAGGGCGAAGGACAACTCCCAGAGGTCGGGCCAATCGTCAAACTCGGTGCTGGAGTGGGCGACACCGGTGCGCCCTCCTGCGGCCCCACCCTCTGTGTATACACCGCTCCATGCGGCACCGGGGAACGTCTGCGAGTGTACGATGTAGTGGCCCTGATGACGGAAGAACGAACAGTGCTCGACGAACTGGTCGACAAAAGGCATCGACGTGACCGACCACTGAATTCCGTCAGCTGACACCGCACAGGCAATGCTTGGCAGGGCGCCATAGGCTTTGATCGGCGGCTCGGTCTGATCGGGGAAATACTGATAGATCATCTTGTAACGCCTTGCGTCATCGGCATCGTCGTCGTCGCGGATCACCGCCGCCCCGCTGACGATCGTGTGGGGCAGGTCGAGAGCGTTGTTGTCGCGGCTGCCCTTGAACAGCACCTGGCCAAGGGCTGGCTTGTGCCACGTGATGCCGTCCTCGCTCTCGGCGTAGCACAGCGGTCCCTGGTAGACCTCGAACCCCTCCTGCATACCGATCAGCCACTGCGGCAGCCGGGCCACCTGCTGCATCTTGTCTGCCGGCCAGTCAGGATTCTTGCCGCGATGGCAGGCGTAGTACCACATGCGGTAGCGGCCGGCGTCATGCAGGACCGTGCCGTAGAAGTGGGCCGCCAGGTCATCCGCGCTCCCTGGCGCGCCGGGCGTCAACACCGGCTCGGGTCGGACGACGGGTTTGCTCAGGTGCAGGCAGACGTTCTTGCGCATTGGCAGGGAGACTTCGTCGATGGCCAGCAGAACCTGTCGCATGATGCTCCTTTACCGCACGATGGGCGGGTCTCACGTGGGGATGCCAGCGTCGCCATTGCAGGGATCCGCAACAACACCCGCTCGCCAGACTCCCACGACCCGATGACAAACTGACCCTTGACCGCTGTATGCCGTTTACGGTAGGGTGCAAGAAGACTCGTTCACTCAAAGCATAGCCAATGAGGTCCGGCCAAATGAACAAAGTTCTACTGACAAGCGTTTGTCGCCCCCTGGGACCGAAGTACGGCGATGCCCCTTCGGTGGGATACGAACTGCTGCACGGTCAGGTGACGCGCGCTCAGGGCATCTTCAGTCCGCGGGCGGTGGACGGCCCCTACGATGCCATCGAATACATCGCCGAGAACCTGGACTCACCGACGGTGACGTTGCAGTACCCATCCAAGCGGGAGTTCATCCGGGAACTCAAGAAGGGCTATGACTATGTGGGCATTTCCTTTCTGTTGGCCGTGCTTCACAGGATGAAGGAAATGGTTGCTCTGATCCGCCGCTACGCACCGCAAAGCAAAATCGTACTTGGCGGTTACGGGACGGTCCTGAGCGACGACGAACTCAAGCCCTATGCCGACTTCATCTGCCGCGAGGAAGGCGTAGGGTTCTTACGCAAGCTATTGGGTGAGCCCGAGATCCCATTGCCTTACAAGCATCCGCTGATCGTGAGTGGGCTGAAGGTGCTCTCCCTTGCCGTGCCCGGAGGCACGGGAAAGATCTTCGCGGGGCTCGGCTGCCCCAATGGCTGCGACTTCTGCTGCACCTCGCATTTCTTCAAGCGCAAACACATCAGGTTGCTGCCCGAGGGCAAGGACATCTTTGCCGTCGCCGAGCGCTACCTGGATATGGATCCAAAGCTGACGTTTCTCATTATGGACGAGGACTTCCTGCTCAACAAAAAGCGCGCGATGGCGTATCGCGAGTGCGTGCTGGAAAGCGGCAAGACCCTGTCGACCTTCGCCTTCGCCAGCGTCAAGGCGATCAGTCAGTACACAGTGGAGGAGATCCTGGAGATGGGGATCGATGGCCTCTGGATCGGCTACGAGGGTACGCGTTCCGGTTACGCCAAGCAGCAGGGCAGGCCGATCGAGGACATCCTCACGGAGTTCCGCCAGCACGGCATCAGAATACTGACCTCGATGATCGTCGGTTTTGATTACCAGACCGAGGCTGTCGTGGCAGAGGAACTGGACAGGCTGATGCAGCTCAAACCTTCGCTGGCACAGTTCCTGATTTATGGTCCGGTGCCTGGCACACCCTTTTACCAACGGGCCATCAAGGAAGACCTGTTGCACGAGGCGTACAGCAAAGATCCCGAGCTGCACTATCGGCGGGCCGATGGTTTCACCACGATGGTCAAACATCCCACGCTGTCGCCCGAGAAGATCGAGAAGCTTCAGCGCTGGTGCTTCGACCAGGACTTTCAGAGGCTCGGACCGAGCATTATGCGGGTTCAGGAGACGCGGCTGCTCGGCTACCAGAAGCTCAGAAACTCACCCAATCCCGCCCTGCGTGGGAAAGCCAACCATTACGCCAGGGAGCTGCGCAGTGCCTATCCCGTATTCCTCGCGGCAAGACTATTCGGGCCGAATGCAAAAATCCGCCGCTGGATTGGCGACTTGCAGGGGGAAATCCACGCGACGCTGGGACGTCCCACCCTGGCGGAGCGCTGCAAGTCCGCGCTGACCGTGGGTGCTGCGTTATGGACGGGGCTGACGCTCAAACTCGATCTCTTCCAGCACCCCAGACTGGTGCGGACGAAGTACCGCATGCCGGACAAGAGCTGGAGTGAATTTCATCTGTGGGAGGAGTTTTCGTACAAGACCTCGCTGCCGCAGCTTTCCATCCAGGTGGACCTCCAGCATGCGAAGAAGCAGGTGTGGCTGCGACTGGAGGGCGTGCTCTCGGCTGCCAGTGCAGAGGGACTGGCCCATCGGATTCAGGAGTCTCTGGAGCGCAGCAAGAGCCAGTTGATCCTGGATCTGAACAAGCTCCGCTGGGATAAAGAGGAGGACCTGCGCCCGTTGCTGGAAAAACTCTCCGGCTACCGCTCCCACATCCGTCTGATCCTGCCCGAACTGTCCAACGCCCATCCCGAACTGATCCTGCTTGTCGCCATGTTTCACCAGTACAAAGGCTGAACCGGTCACCTGTGGATAGGCGTAGTGCCCTGCTCTGCGCGTCGCGGACCAGGCATCCTACTCGTCGCAAGTAAACGCCGTGCCCGTCGAGACCACGCACAGAAGCCGGCGGCAGACAGATCGACAGAGGGAGGCGCAACACGAGCGTCAGACCTTCGTTCGGGGTCGATCCGTTGCGTTTTGTTAGCGAAAGACGAGAGCGTGCGGCTCTGTGGCCGCCTCGACATGTCCCACCACGCGCGCGTGCTCCACGCCGGCGTCGGTCAGGGCAGTGACTGCCGCCTCGGCCTGGTCGGCGGGCAGCGCCGCCAGCAGCCCGCCGCTCGTTTGCGGGTCCACGAGCAGCTCCTGATACGCCGCGGGCAGGGAGCCGAAGTCGGTCACCGCATCGATCAGCTGCCGGTTGACCCCATTGACGCCTGTCGACACGCCTCGCTGGTACATCTCAAGGGCCTCGGCCAGCACGGGCAGGCGATCGGTCTCGATGTAGAGGGTGACTCCCGATCCCGTTGCCATCTCGTAGGCGTGGCCGCCGAAACCGAAGCCGGTGACATCGGTCACCGCGTGCACATCGAAGCGCCGCAAGCTCGCCGCTGCCGTCATGTTGAGCGTCGTGAGAATATCCACGCAGGCCGTCATCGCCGCCGCCGAGACCCACTTTTTCAGATGGGCGTTGAACAACACGCCGCTGCCGATCGGCTTCGTCAGGATCAGGGCGTCACCGGGCCGCGCCCCCACATTCCGCCAGAAACGCTCCGGATGTACCAGCCCCGTCACCGACAGGCCAAACTTCGGCTCCTCGTCGTCGGTCG
This sequence comes from uncultured Gemmatimonadaceae bacterium, assembly GCA_937919035.1. Taxonomy (GTDB): domain Bacteria; phylum Latescibacterota; class UBA2968; order UBA8231; family UBA8231; genus UBA8231. The sequence continues at coordinate 20,704 of CALFPI010000743.1, read as the reverse complement.
TGTGCCCGCCGGCGAGCACCGCGCCGGCTTCCGTGATCTTCGTCAGCGCCCCCTCGACCATGCCAGCAAGCACGTCGGGGCCCAGTTGACTCGATGGGAAGCCGATCAGGTTCAGCGCCACGATCGGCCGCCCCCCCATGGCGAAGACGTCGCTCAGCGCGTTGGCGGCGGCGATCTGCCCGAACAGGAAGGGGTCGTCCACGGGGGGCGTGATAATGTCTGCCGTCAGTACGAGGGCCGTCTCTGCGTCGAGACGGTAGATGGCGGCGTCATCACTCGTCTCGAAGCCGACCAGCAGCCTCGGATCGACCTTCCCCGGCAGTCCTGCGAGCAGCTTTGCGAGCCCGACCGGGCTCACCTTCGCCGCTCAACCGCAGGTCTTGGCGAGGCTGGTCAGCGTCTTGTCCTTCGAGAACAGAGCCATGTGTCGTTCCTTGTCGAGAGGGACGCTACCAGAGCGCCCGAGACTATGAGAATGCAGGAACCTACGAGTGCTGCCTTGGCCGGGCAACGCGCCGCTGGACGGATCCCTTGCCGGCAAATACGGCGGCGCTCTTCTACCCGACGACTCGGCCCTCGCGCTCCGGAAGCCAGATCATGCCCGAACGCCGAATCCTCGACATCGTCGGCGTGCCAACCCTCATCGACTGGGTGCGGGGCGCCCGCCAGAGAACCCGGTGGCGCCGGCGCGGGCCAATCTTGACTGGCTTGCCATGGACACCGTCGATGCGCTCGCAGCGCCGTACACTTCCAGTCTCGACGAGCTGACCCAGGCCTGCCGACGTCGTGCCCACTGGTCGATCCGGCCCTCGAGCGGAACATGCTGACCCAACTGCTGAACGGACAGACCTGAGGTCAACGAACAGACCTGAGACCGATGTGCCGAAAGCCCGGGCCGCCTTGAGCAGATCCCCCTCGCCCTGGCGAATAACCACAGCCATGCCGTCGGGAGCTACCCCGACCCCTTCAATCATGGCACTGTGGTCCCTTCTCGTTGCCGGCGCCGCCGATGTCGAGCACGCGCATTTCAGCCTGGTCGGTCAGCGTGTAGACACTCTAATCGACGAGACGCACTTGGGGGGCTACACCATCCACAATGTCGGCAGCGAAGACCACGGCCGGCCCATGGCCAGCGGTGCCTACCTCTACCGCCTGCGCATCGGCGACCAGGCACCGTTGTCGCTGCAGTACGTGCAGGTCGAAAGTGGTTTTATTTTCAATGCAAAGTACTTTAACACCTGTTGTATCAGCAACTTGTGTCGCTGCAATCTTCTTCGTAATATGCCGGCCAAATGACATTGGTTGCCGCCATTTGGCGACTACGTAGTCGATGAACTTCAACATCACCAAAAGTCCCCCCTTGACTTACACAGAAGGGCGTGACGTATGGGCGTAGGCGATTTTGTACCACGAAATGGCAGTCAGCCGCTGCCCCAACCCGAACCTCGATCCAAAGATCACAACGGTCGAACTGTGCCCTGGCCAGGACCCGATCGACGATGCCCGGGTGTGGGGCGACGCGATGACGACACTCTCCGTGTCGGTGCGCCCATTGACCATGGCAATGGGAGAGCCGGAGTAGTCCCATGCCCCATGCTGCGGCAACACCTGGAAGAGGAGCGGGGTGACGAGGTCTACGCCGAGGAGGTGGAACTACTCGATTACGTAGAAGTCCTCGTGCATCGACGGCATCTCGTGTTGTGTGGCACTGCCGTGTGTGCCTTGATCGCCGGGCTCGTCACCTTGACCACACCTGAGACGTTCCGCGCCCAGGCGAGCATTCTGCCGATTCAGCAGCCCAACTTCGCCCACCTTGGCCGGGATCCTGAGGGTGTCGCTGTACCAACTGGCGGTCTTTACGCCAACATGCTTGCGTCCATCCCAGTCCAGCGTGCCGTGCTGGCACGCAGTTTCGCTTACCAGCGTGATGGCGAGCCGGTGACGACGACGTTGAGACAATACTTCGGGGCCACTTCATGGGGCCAGGCAGTGACCGCGCTGGAAAGTGCTGTCGATGTCAAAGCTGAAAAATCCGGGGACATCACGGTGACGGCATTGATGCCATCACCTGAACTGGCGTCGATGGTACCAAACGCCCTGGTGGACGAAGTGATCGCCGCCGCGCAACAGCGCCGGTTGCGCCATGTGGACGAGCAGGTTGCCTTCATCGACCAGCGTGTCGCCGAAGTCCAGAGCCAACTGGCGCAGTCCGAGCAGACCCTCGCCGATTTTCGCCGGCGCAATCGTGACCTGGCCCTGGCCGATGAGGGCGAGGCCTTCCTCAATCCGGAGTTGGTCGTCGAGCATTCACGGATGCAGCGCGAGGTGGGCCTGCAGTCGTCGGTGTTGTCGACCCTGCTCAATCAGGGCGAAGTGGCCCGGCTGGAGGCGAAGAAGGAGTTTCCCGAGGTGGAGGTGCTGGCACGGGCTGAGCCACCGGAGCAGCCCGAGGGCAAGGGCTTGATGAAGCGAGTGGTTCTGGGTGGCATCGTCGGCCTCATGGCGTCGGTGATGCTGGCCTTCATCCTCGAATATGGCAAGCGCAGTGCTGAGGCGGGACGCATGGAGCCGATCCTGGCCGATCTGCGCGCTGACATGGACCGACTCCGGCGCATGGTTGGTAAGGCACGCCGTCACCCCGGGTCCTGAGCGGATGCCCCCGGTGCGGCGAGCCTGCTGGTCGTCATGGGCGACCACGATGGTCCTGCTGACAAGTGTGACGTTGCTGGCAGCGCCGGCAAGGGCGGCCCCGGCAGACGAGAGCGCTAACAAGCAGAAACGGCCGGCTGGCCTCGAGTTGACCGCCCCAGGGGAGGTCCCTGCCGCAGAGATCCTTGCCGCAGGGACCCTGCCCGGGACGGCTGGTCCTGTCACCGCAGAGCAGCCCTTCAGGCCAGTGGGAAAAAGCGGCAGCGATGGTGACGTGCAGGCCTTCGGCTACGACGTTTTCAGTCGTACGCCCACCCTCAGCGAGACCCTGGGTGCCGTTGATCCCGACTATCCCGTCAGCCCCGGAGATGAGATCCGGGTTACCGCCTGGGGACAGGTAGAACTCTCCCACCTGCTCACGGTGGACCGCGAAGGTGGCATCCAGGTGCCGCGCGTGGGGCGGCTGCAAATTGCCGGTACACCCCTGCGTGATCTGGAGGGCAGGATCCTCCGATTCCTCGCCACCTCTTACTCTACCATCGCAGCGGATTCGGCCAATAGATCCACGTCCGTCGATGTCACGCTGGGCAAGCTCCGTACCATCCAGGTGTATGTCCTCGGCGAAGTGCGTCACCCGGGCGCTTGTGTCGTCCAAGGCGCCTCCACGGTGCTTAATGCTCTGGCCATTGCTGGCGGGCCATTGCCAACAGGCTCGCTGAGGCAAGTGCGCCTGTTGCGCCATGATCAATTGCAGGCTCGGATCGACTTCTACGGTTTCCTCCTCCAGGGTGATACCAGGCAAGAGGTGCGCCTGCAACAGGGCGACGTCATCGTTGTGCCTCCCATAGGCAAGACGGTAACACTACAGGGCCGCGTCCATCGCCCGGCGCGGTATGAGCTGAATGAGGGCGAAGGACTGCGCGATCTGCTCGACCTCGCCGGCGGCCTCGACGCCGACGCCTACGCCCGTCGGGTGCAGGTGGAGCGGATCGTGGCCAATGAAGAGCGACAGATCGTCGATGTGGATCACTCGACGCTGGTCGCCCAGGACGGCAGATTCGACATGCAGGATGGTGACCGGGTGATGGTCTTCGGTATCCCCGATCGCTTTGCGAACGCTGTCAGCATCCAAGGTGTGGTACGCCGGCCCGGGACCTATGAGCTGAAGCCAGGCATGCGCGTGAGCGATCTGGTCGAGCACAGTGAAGGCCTCCTTGAGGAGGCCTATCAAGGCCGTCTTCGCCTGGTGCGCACCCATGCCGACAAGCGGCGCCAACTGGTGTCGCTGCATCTGGGGCGGGCGTTGGCGGGGGACCCGGAGCACAATCTGGAGCTTGAGCCCCTTGATGAAGTGACGATTTACTCGATCCACACGTTCCGCGACCCCAAATGGGTGCACATCGAGGGTTTGGTGCGCAGCCCGGGACGCTACGAGCTGTTGGCAGGGATGACACTGCAGGATCTGATCGCCTCGGCGGGTGGGCTGCAGGAGGAGGCGTACCGACTTGGGGCTGAGATCGCGCGCTCAGATACCACAGCCGATGGCGAGCAGGCGGCGGTTGTGGTGCTGATGGTACCGGTGAGCGACAGCTACGAGGTCACCGCATACGACCCCACCGGGGCACCAGTTCTGTTGCAGGATGGTGACCACGTGTTTGTGAGGCGCAATCCGGAGTCTGAGCCCCAGCGTTACGTGCTGATCGAGGGCCAAGTGCGCCTGCCGGGACGCTACGCGCTGCTGTCAGAGCAGGAACGGTTGAGTGACCTGGTGGCACGCGCAGGAGGTCTGCGGCCCGAGGCCTACAGTGACGGTGTCCTTTTTGTGCGGGCTGGCGTGGGCCACGTATCGGTGGATCTGAGCCAGGCGTTGATCACGCAAGGGGGTGACGACGACCTCGTGTTACGCGCCGGCGATGAGATCTCCGTGCCGCAGCGGTCGGCAACGGTGGCGGTGGTGGGAGCAGTGCAGCGGCCCATGGCCGTCGTATATCAGCATGGCGCTGGCCCAGACTACTATCTGGAGCGCGCGGGAGGTTTGCGCCAGGGGGCCGATGGGAGTCGCATTTACCTTGAGATGCCGAACGGGGAGATCCGACTTTCCAAACGAATTCTGTGGCTATGGCGTCGCTGGCCGAAGGTGCTGCCCGGCAGCAGGATCGTCGTCCCTGCGCGTTAGTAGCGGTTAGACAAACGGCGACAGGTCAACACCAATCGTGGGCAGGGATCAGTCTCCGGTCAATTGACAATGGGTGTGTAGGGACGGTCGTTGTTGAGGGACTTCGACTGGATGGAGCCACCCGCCCACTGAAGAGTTGGCGAGCCATCGCCGTGCTTTGGCCCGTTCTTCTCCTTGTCCGCCACGAGCCCGTTGGCCATCCACTCAAGCAGCAAGATCAGATCGTAGACTGGCAGTCCGGCACAACCTGACCCGCCGTTTCGCTGGAGAAAAAGTGGTACGCCTGGAGCGAAATACGCACTGCCGCCCTAGTCCGTGCCTTTTCTATGCAACACTGCCATCGACCCTCGCCTATATTCCCTGTTGCAACAAAAAGCCTGCCCCTTCCATCGTGCGTCCATTGCCGATGCACGTTTCTAAAAGTCGAAGGAAGCCATGTCTTCTCCTGCCCAGCTATCCCGTCGCACCTTCCTGTCCACTGCAGCAGCCGCGACAGTAGCAGACCTGGTCGTCGGCAACCGCTTGTCTGCAGAAGAATCACTATCCACACAAACCGTGACTTCGCCCACGGCAGATCCCGTACGCCAGGCGCCCGTGTTTGTCTCTACCTGGGATTTCGGCCGGGTTGCCAATGAAAAAGCCATGGCGACCCTCGCCGCTGGCGGCGACATGCTGGATGCGATCGAACAAGGCATCCGGGAGACGGAAGTGGACGCCGACAACCACTCGGTCGGCTTCGGCGGTACACCGAACGCCGATGGTGTGGTACAACTCGACGCCTGTATCATGAACCACCTGTACAACGCCGGTAGCGTTGCCGCCATCGAAGACATCCTGCATCCGATCTCGGTTGCCCGCTTGGTGATGGAACGCACCAAACATGTCATGCTCGCCGGAGCCGGGGCAAGGAAATTTGCTCTCGAACAGGGCATCGAGCCAACCGAAATGCTGACCGAAGAACGGCGGCAGAAGTGGCAGCAATGGCTTAAGACGCAGCAGGAAATGAGCCTCGAAGAAAGCCATGATACGATCGCGCTTGTTGGCTGCGGCACGGATGGAACACTCTCCGGCGGCTGCTCGACGAGCGGCTGGGGCTACAAGCTCGCTGGACGTGTCGGCGACTCCCCCATTATCGGCAGCGGCCTGTATGTGGATGGTCAGGTCGGGGCCGCCGGTGCTACGGGACTGGGTGAAAATGTGATGCGGTACTGTGGTTCGTTTCAGGTCGTGGAATTCATGGCTCGAGGCGCAACGCCCGAGGAAGCCTGTATCGAAACCGTACTCAGCATGGGCCGCAAGGATCCACTGCCGCTGAAGGATATGAGCCTCAATTTCGTCGCTGTTGATCGCTTCGGTCGGTACGGTGGCGCCGGGTCCGATGCGGGGTTCAGATACTCCGTAACCACGGTCGAAGGCTCGCAGAGCAGCGACGCTGTCACCGTGCAGGAGTAGGCGGTAGCAAGATTATTCTCACCGGAAAAAACAGCAGCCGTGTGTTCGGCGCGACTTGGATCCTTGCTGCTTCTTGTTGGCACTGTGGGGCTGAGACTGCACCCTCAACGACTCAACACACGCACATCGAGCAGCTCATGGGGGCCAGTCGCTACCCGGAAGCGATTGCTGAATTGCGGCGACTCGTGCAGGACCATCCTGGTGATGCGGATCTGTACGCTCGCCTCGGCCGCGCGCTGACCGCCGATGAACACCTGAGCCAAGCGGTTGCCGAATTTGAACACGCCCTTGAGATCGATCCGGAGGATGGCGTCACCCGCGTCGATCTGGCCGTGCTGTTGACCCGTCTGGATCGGATCCCTGATGCGGAAGCGCAACTGCGCAACGCCATCGCCAGGAATCCGCAGTTGGCCTCCGCCCATCGCATCATTGGGAAACTGCATTTCCGCGAAGGACAATATGCAGAGGCTACCCGGGCCTTCCAACGGGCCACGCAGACAGACGCCGATTTTGCCGAGGCCTGGTTCGATCTGGCGCAGGCCTATATGAAACAGACAGACCTCGATGATGCGGAGGGCGCCTTCCGGCGGGCCGTCTCCGCCGACTCCACGGATGCCCGCTTCCGCGATGGCCTTGGCTTCGTTTGCTACAAACGACGCCAATATGAGGCTGCCGCCATCGAATTTGTTGCGGCGGTGGCTCTCGACCCGCTGTATGCTCGATCCCACTTCAATCTTGGCAATACGTATCTGCGCCTCGGCCGCGCGGAAGAGGGCCGCCAGCAGTTGGAAACCTTCCGTGCCCTCGATGATCAGGAACGTCGCCTTTACAGTCTTGAGACTACGATCCTGCAGTCGCCGGAGCGTGCCGGATTGTATCACGACATGGCCGTCATCCATGGTCAGCGCGGCGAACATGACAAAGCACGGCGACGGTATGTCCAGGCCGTACTGCGCGATTCCAACTTCGCCCCGTCCTATCACAATCTCGGCACCATGCAGTTGCGCGACGGTCGCCTGACGGAGGCGATGGGGCTGTTTCGACGGGCCCTGCGCGCCGACTCGACCTACATCCTCGCCTATCGCTCTCTGGGCAACATGTACATGCTGCAGAAGCAGCCGGCTGCCGCTTTACAGACGTACGAACAGGGGCTGCGACGTGATCCGAGCGATGAAGATCTGCGCGCCCGCGCGGAACTGGCGCGCAAATTCTTACGCGCCTCGGGCGATACCCGGTAAAGAACGATGCCGACGAGTGTCAGTCCTGCGCCAACTCGGCAAGCCAGCCCCAGCCTGTAGTAGAGCAGCAGAGCGGCTCTGCAACACCCATCGACTGCCTCCATTGAAATACAAGGCTAGGGGAAACACGGCGCCGGTATGTACTCCCGCCCTGCCACGGCAGCAGAGCGTGCATGCTTGACCACTGTCACAGCCACAGTGACTTTCACTACCCTGGACGTTAACCCGAATCAGGCCTGCAAAAAATGAACTCGATCCCAGTCGCTCTTCTCACGGCCATCCTTCTCACCACTGCCACCGAGACATGCTGGGCGACGAAGGACGACGCCGTTGTCCACATCGGTGACCGAATCATATCCACGGACGAGTTCCAAACACGTGCTGGGAAGCTGCTACTCTCGGGCTACCAGCATCTGGACACACTTGGCATGGACGCCAAAATGCAGCTTCTCGACGGGATCATTGCCCAGGAGTTACTCGTACTGGAGGGGCTGCAGCGCGGTGTCGGCAACGACCCCGTCATAGCCATGGATCTGGCCCGTACGGAGCGTCGGGCACTGATGAACGCCCTCTATGATACCCAGGCTCTGCTAGGCGACTACTCCTCAACAGAGCAGGAACTGCGGGATTACTTGGTCGAGGCGCAATATGATGTAGAGGTCCTCAGCCGCCATATCGTGTGTGCCACCAGGGAAGATGGAATTGCCGTCCACGCAGCCCTGTTGGAGGGCACCCCCTTCGAGGTACTTGTTGCACAACACTCCCGACGCAGTATTCAGGAGCGCTTCGGTCCGGGTGGCTGGGTCGGCTGGTTTCGTATCGGCGAACTCTACGAGGAGTTGCGGGAACCGCTGCAGGGCATGTCGCCCGGAGAATTCTATCCAGAACCGGTCCGCACGCCGCTGGGATACCATGTCTTTGGCCTGCAAGAGAGGCGCCCGATCTCCTTCGAATCCTCCGTCGAGTTTCTCCGCGAAAAGCTACGCGTACAGAAGCGGGCCAATGACATGGAGCGCTATGTCAATGGACTTCGACAACGCTACGATGTCCAACCAATCGAAAGCGGAATGCAGGCACTCGCGTCAATCGATGCGCAGGACTCAAGCTTTGCCGATACGGAGCAGACCTTGATTACCTGGCAGGGCGGAAAATTGAGTGTCGCCGACTTCATGGAGTTGGTGCGCGACGGGCGGGCCCCACACCCTGCCCCCTTGCGTCCCGAAATACGGCGCAAGGAAGTAGACAATCAGGCAGGGATGGTGATCATGATAACCGAGGCCCGCAGGTTGGGCCTTGACCGCCTGCCCCATGTGGCTCGAAAGATCGATGATCGACGGCAGGAACTGTTTACCAAATGGCTGTTTATGGCCGAGGGCCGGAAGGGCGCGCAAGCGGATACGAGCGCCACCAACATCCGACGATTCTACGACGAGAACCCGGATCTCTTCACCCGCACAGACGGAGTGATTACAGACTTCGAGCAAGTCGCCAGGAGCATTCGCTCTCTGCTGGTAAACCAAGGAGAAACGATGGCGATGGATCGGTTCATCGCCGGCCTGCGGCAGCGTTATGCCGACCAGATAAAGATCAACAGATCTTCTGTGGAGGCTGCCGTCGTCCGCCGGCCCGAAAGGCCTTCGGCGGACTAGCGATCGGTACCCAGTCCGGCGAAGACGGTTACAAAGGACAACAGTTCAGAGGACGCTGGCGACCCGTCGAAATCACGGCGAATCCATCGCGCTCCAACATTTGTTGTCAGATCGTATCCCAGGTACGCGGAACGATTGGCGATCTGACCGGCAAGGATCAGCGTACGACCGTCCAGCAGATAGCCGGAGGGCAGCGGATCCGGTTTCCTGCGCAGATTGTTGAAAATCTCAAATTCGGCGCCTGCGTTGATGCTGATGTTCTGGTTCACAGGCCGGATTATCTGCAAGGACAATACCTCCTCCAACTCACGCGTCTTCAACGTACTGCGCTGCGGCGCTTCCCGTCGACTGAATATCTGCTTCCAGCGAGGCAGCAGGGTCCAGCGCTCCACCTCGATGGGATACTCACCCTTGGCCATGACGCCAAAGAAGCTCTGATCACGCAGCGGGTTGTTGGAGCCGGACTGGCGGTAGCGCTCATGTTTCACCTTGGCCGTCAGGGGCAGGAAGTGATCGTAGTGCACCTCCAGGTACGTGGTATTGATGAAGGCGTCTCGCGCCGCCAGCACGTCGCGGGTAAAAACGGCTCGTCCCCTGGTTGAGGGGATTTCTGTCCATAGCAAAACATCGTCAGGGATGTCATCCTTCACCTTGCGAGGATTGGAGATGAGCGACACACTCAGATCCTGTGCAGGGAAATCTTTCTTTGCGGTGATCAGCAGATAGTTGGATTGGTTGTCACGCCCCGTCTTCAGCAGGCGTTGATCGAGGCGACCTGCCATGACCGTGACATCCGGCATGATCTCAAGACCACCATACACATTGTAACCCCGGCGGCCGAGTTTATATGGATAATCGGCCTCGGTGTCATCCTCAAAGCGATCAATGACGCCGTTGCTGTTCATGTCCATGCCGAAGAGGAATTCCGGCGGATCGACATCGAACCGCAGGAACGGCTCGGCATAGTCCGGCTGATCGTTGAAGTTCCGATTGAAATCGGAAATGTCGTCATTGTTCTCATCGATACCTGGGAACACGGCATTGTCCGAAAGCAGGCCCTGCCCCTGGCGGGTGTTTACCCGCTCACCAAAGTAAAGACGACTCCAGTCCGGCAGTTCATCCTGATCATCGTTGTCATCGACAAATTCATACACATGGCGACTCAGGTTGTCGTAGAACACTTCCCCTTCAGAATTGGGGATAAACGCCCGCGTTGAGTAGTCCGGATCGATGCTGTAGGCTTCGGCGAAGACAGTCCACGGGTAGTGTTGTTGCTGGGCCGTCACGTAGAAGGCATCGGCTTTCTTGGTCGCCAAGGCCTGCCGTACTGCGATGTTCTCATTTGGGAAACGGCGATACTGGAAGTTGCGCACGATTTCAGTGTGCAGTTCAAACCCCCCGATATCTGCGATCAACAGATCGACACCGAGCATCCGATTGCCAGTGGGCAGACCATAACGAAATCGGTGGAAGGCCTGGTTGGAGCCGTCCTTGACGTTACCCGAGGCCCGAAGGACGGGCAGGAACACGGGCGTACCGAGATTGTTTGTCTGCTTGTTCGACGTCACTTCCACTCGATAATCGTTGGCCAGAATCAGGCCTACTTCGATCATCTCGATCTCTCGAAAATCGCTGATCTCGTCGGCGTCGCCTGGAGTAAAGTCTTCGATGTTGTAGGTCAGAGTTATGGCATCCGCGCCGCTGGCTTCAATGACGCCGCGACGACGCACACCCCCTTCGACGGTGGGAACGATGTCCCCCGTGTGTTCGACGCCGTTAATAAAGATGCGCCAGCGCGACAGCAGGGCACCCCCTTCACCATCCTCCGGGGAGTCATCAGTAATTCGAACGACGGCGGAACGCACGAAGTCTGCATTCATTGGCCCACTGAGCAGACCGGACATCGAGTTGTCGCCAAAAGGCAGGTCGGTATTTCGATGTGCGGCGTTCACGAAGGTCGCACCAAGGCGCGCGAAGTCACCCACCTGTGCCTGAGCTCTGGCGGCCATCATGTTGGTGAAAGTCCCTGCTTGGACACCACCACCGATCTCGGTATCTGAAACCTCCGCGGTATTGCTGACGCGAGAGGACAACAGTGTCAGGGAATACTTGTCGGTCTGGATGTCCCACTGGATTCCGTCGAATCGCGGCTTAGAGAACGTCAGTGGTGTCAGGGTCGTGCGGATCCCATCACCGACCATCAGCGACGAGTGGAATTGGCCGGAGTGACTTGAGGAGATAACCAGGCTGTTAAACCACGAATTAAAACGCGGGCTCTTGGTGATGATGCTGCCGTTGTCCTGGGGGTAATCCTCGGACCAGTCGAACAGCATCCAGCCCTTGGTGATGTAGTTACCGTAGACGTCATAGAATGGCGACCCCTCCAGAAACACATTGTTGTAGCGCTCGTAGTGGTTGCGCGCATAGTTGGAGTACTGCTCCTGGCGCCAGTCGTACTCCTGATACAGGCGTTGCGGCAGATACCACTTACGCACAGAGGGCACAAGCGTCGATGGTGCGACCTCGGTGCCCGTCGTGTAGTACGGGTTATCGAACCCGGTCGGACGCTGGGCATCGGCGTCTTGGGGTGCGCCCCGAAGCAGTGCAAACAAACATCCCAGCAGAATCGGGACTCGACGTTTCACGTGATTCTCCATATCAGTACACAACGTTCACGGTCTTGTGCACATGTTCGTCGCGAGCATCCGAATCGACTTCGATGCGGACAATGTAGATACCGGGGGCAACTCTCTGACCGCCGCCGTCACCAACCCAGGAAAAGCTGGCACGGGTGGCCTGTGGCGTCTGGTCGGACAGCTCAGCCACCAATCGGCCAGCAAGATCGTAGACCAGCACACGCGGCTCGCGACTGGTCTTTACAATTGTGAAACTCAGTAAATACTCGTCGTTCACACCATCGCCATTGGGTGTAAACACAGCCGTGTGCGTCAGACTTCGCACCAGCGACCGACCGGCGACGGCTTCCGGGAGATGCACTTGATCGGCACCGAACTCGGCGGGCACGACACCTTGGGAGTTGTCCTCCTGCTCCGAGTTCAGCACGAAGGCGGTGAACACCGTCGGACTGATTGCCAAACGGCTGCGGAAGATAATCTCCACAGAATCACGGCGGACCACGGGTGGCGGCAGTTGCACGATGAGCGAATCTCCCAGAACCTGTGAGGTCGCCACGACATCTGCACCGCGAACCGTGGTGCGCACAAGCTCGACATCGTCACTGCCGGGGGGCAGGTTGAGAATCACTCTGTCGAAACCAACGTCGCGCCCGCTCACACCGCCGGGTGTGATGGTATAGCGAAATTCCTGCAGTGAATCCAGCGCTGCTTCATGTGGGAAAATCTGCCCCTGCAGGCCGGCGGCGACAACGGGCGCACTGGCGACGAAACGCAGCGAGTGCAGCGTCGGCATATTTTCGCCGTCTGTACTGATCAAGCGTACACGACTGCGCAGCCATTGCCGGGGTGAGGGCGATTGAAACTCCTGGCCGGAAAACCGATGCGGCAGACTCCAACTGCTCCACGTATCGTCGCGTATGTTCTCCTGCACGATGTCGCCGCGGTTCCTCGACTTTGCCGCGTCATATGCGGCTTTGGTAACTTCGGAGCCATTGATCAGGAAGTATCGCGTCACGGTTGTGAAGCCATTGCCAGTCTGCGTCTGGACCTCAATGCTGGTGCCCGGCGGCATATCGGCGTCCCACTCTATCCGGCGGATGCTCAGCGCACTCTCGAGCCCTATGTCTTCCGATTCCAACTCCACCTGTGCAGGATACCCTTCGGCATGGAAGGCGAACAACTGCAGGGCGCGGGAAAACTGGGGCACGTCTGTGACGCGCCACAGAAGCAGACGCGTCGCCATTGGCTCGAAATTGAAGTCAAACAGAAAACGCCCGAAGTGTGGCTTGAAGCGTGGATCTGCCGAGGTGCTCGTGCCGTTTACGACTTCGGACAACAGGTCGTAGTGAAATAGCCCCTCCACGATCGGGTCGCTGCTGTTGCTCGCCGTACCATCGGAGACGAGCAAGTCAAAGTTCGTCCAGGGGCCCTGCTTGTCACGCTCGAAGCCATACAGAATGGGACTGCGGTCGCTGACGACGGGAAGGAAGATCACGCGATCCACACGAAAGACGTTGCCGAAGTCCACAACCTGCCAGACGCCGGAGTCGCGCCAATCGCCTTTGTCGGAACCTTCAATCGTCCAGGTGCGGAAACCGATGTCTTCATCGAGCATCTCGTCCGCACCACTGCCCTTGCCGCACCCCTCGCAGTCCCGGTCCTTGGACGTCCACGTTGTGCCGCCCCAGTGTGGCTCCCCTGCTTCACGACGGGTGGGAGTGCCCACCATGGATGGCAGGTTAAATCCGACGCCATCCACTTCGATTTCGGCCAACGCTGCGTCGGGTGTGGCAGCGGCGGCCTCGAAACGAATAAAGCGGACGATGTCGAATGGCATAGTGCTGTTGGTATCGAGGTGCGCACCTGCGGCGCCCCGGAGTCCTGTTGTCTGTAGATCCAGTTCGACGACACGCTCGGTGTTGTTGTTGATCGGGCGCCCAAGTCTCGTGTAGACAATGCGCTTGGCACTTCCACCAAAGACCGGAATCCCGGGACTGGTAAAGACGTTGAAAAAATTGAAAGGTCGTGCCCCTTCCTCATCGGGAAAGATGATTCGCACCTTGTCGGCAACGACAGACCGCCCAAGATCAATCTCAATCCACCACAACTGCAAAGGATCGGCGGGGTCTGGCTGCCACCACGTGCGTTCGTTCTGATCGCGAATCAGGTCGCCCTGCGCCTGATTCGACTGAGCCCGAACGACCCGTTTGCCGAAATCCCCGATCGTGGTAGAAGAGTGAGCGTCGATATCGGCGACGGCAGGAAAGGTCTTGTCGAAACGACGGACAGAGACACCACTGGCGGTGACGTTGACGAGCCCTTTGGGATGGTTCCATTCAGCAAAGTCGGCAGCAGCAAAGACGATATCCTGGGCCGCCACCGATCCTCCGCTCACAAACAGTAAGGATGGCAGGAGGATGAGGCGCACTCTTTGGGCTAGACGTGTCATAGTGGCTCCGTATATCAAGTCGCGCTCAGTACGCCACTGCCAGCGGTTGGACGCGGGTGAGAGTACCCTCGTCCACCTCAACCTTGACTCGAATCAGGTACAAACCGGGAACGACGAGTTGGCCGCGGCCATCTGCACCATTCCACTTGGGGGCATAGGGCCCGGACACAGCTTGCGCCGTGAGGATGGCGCGCACTCGCCGTCCCGCAAGGTCAAACACTTCTACCTCCAGGGCTCCCTGGGTGACTCCGAACAGGTTGAAGCTGATCTCGGCTTCGTCGTTTATACCATCTCCGTTGGGAGTGATCACAGAGGACGTCAGCTCGACCCGACGTAGAACCTCAAACCGAGTGTCGCCGGCGATTACCTGCAGCCCATCGCTGAAAACATCCGCCCGCGCATCTCCCGCCTCGATCGACTGTGGCAACCGGATCACGGAGGGGTCACTGTCGAAGATGCGCCCCTCGAGAAAGACCGAGGTCTGAAAAATGGCGCTGCGAAAACGCACGCGAAAGCTGACATCCCGCTGAATCCGCTCGGAGAAGGAGAACCGCAGGACGCCAACCTCTTCAGTGAGCTCAAAGTCACTGCCCACTTTCGCCAACCTGCCATCAATCTCAAGATCCAGAAAGCGAGCCGCCGCCGGCACGTCGAGTTCGATGCCATTGTAACCTACCGGGTTGCCCGCGCCAGCAACGGTACGAATGTCGTAAACAAAGACCGTATCCACGCCGAGTGGCACTTCGATGTTTTCCGCCTCCGTTGTGGGCACACCATCGAGGGAGATCTCGGCGAGGGCACTGTCTGCCAACAGCGGCGAGACCTCGAAAGCGACAGAGTCGAGGACGCCAAAGGCGAGAGGATCCTGGGTTGTGATATTGAATTTGAACTGCATGAATTGGCTGCCGTCTGAGGAACGGTTCTGGTCCCCTGATCGATCATAGGCTACAGACCAGTTGTTCCAGTTACTTGTGTCCTCTCCGCGCATCGCGCGAAAACCGGCAACCCCTTCGGAGAATCTCTCGACGATCCGGGGGGAACTGAAATAGTCTTCCGGTGGCACTTCGAGCAGGCGCCCCAGATCATCGAAAACGAAATACGTCTTCGGATCATCGTCGATGCCTGCGCGGGTACGTAGAGACAGTTCCACGGGAGCCGTCGGATCCTCCACGATCGCACCCGAAGGGGTCTGACGGAATCGGGAAAACTTCCACGTCACTTTGCCGAGACTGACTCGTTCGCCGAAGGCGTGCGGCGCGGAGAGATAACGGGCCTCCTGTGGATACCCCTGACCAAAGGCCTGAACTTCGGCAAGCAACATCGTTCGCAATTCTTCGCCGAACTTGAAGCGAAGGAATCGAGTGAAACTCAGCTCCGATGTGATCGACACGATGCTGTTATTGTTGGAATATGTCGTACCGATGATCTCGTCCAGAGGGTGGTAGCCGTTGGTCCCGGTGGAGACGTTCTCGTCCTCGAAGATCAACCACTCCACGGGCGTGTTGCTGCGACTGACCTCGTAGATCGAGGGAAACAGTTCGCGCTGACGTTGATTGTCCGAGGTCAGCCCACTCTGAGGCGGAAAGAACACGACGCTGTCGATGGGGACAGGGACGCCGAAATCCAATGTGAAGAAAGTCACCCCATTGGGCAGCCCATCGGAGCGTCCGTTGTGTGTGAAACCGGCTGCCAACCCATCTCCGTCAACGAGGCCCCGCATGGTTGGACCGGCGGTGGCATCGACGCCCCCCGACTGCCACATCCGTGGATGCCAGCCAACACTGAGCGTGTCCGACTCCAGAAGACGGGGTCCCTTGGTGAAAGCCCAACGATATCCAAACAGGTCCCGTTGCGCCGACACAGCACCGGAGCGCACTTGTTCACGGGTCACACTCCATCCCCGGGGAATCTGCAAGGGTAGCACAGCACCCGGACGTACCGTGTCATCGAGGGCAATCCAGCTCTCAACGGCCTGCCTCCAGGGCACACCGTTGACGCCGCCGACGACCCAGGAATCTGTCGTTTGTGCCCACCCCTGGCTCGTGAACAGGGCGATCGCAGTGAGACTCGCGGATATCCAGCGTATCGGCTTCAATATGCTACCCCCAGAGTTCTGGAATTCTCGAATGTGCGAATCTCAGACGTAACGGCAACTCGCAGGACGTAAAGTCCTGGCGGCACCAGACTGCCGCCATCGTTGCGCCCATCCCAGGGGTATTGATAGGCCCCAGCGGGCTGTTGTACCGCTAACAGCCGCCGCACGCAGCGGCCCGACAGGTCAAAGATCTCGAGATCGATTTCGAGATCATCTGAGAACTGAGCGAGGACGAGCTCGATTGTGGCGCCGTCATTGTGGCCATCACCGTTTGGCGTAATGACCGAGGGACTGACCTGGATATCGACGGCAGCTTTTGTTCCGATCGTGTAGGCATTGATGACGCCGGTACTGACTTCGTCGATCGCATCTCCCGGTTCGATCGGATGAGGCGGCACATCCCCCTCTCCAAGAAGCCAGGCATTGACGGGGGTGTTATGCTCCAGCAGCCGCAGGTTGAAAAGGACCCGCCTTGGCTCGTTGTTGGCTGCTGTCACGGGTGTAAAGAAGACGTCAAATCCAGACGCCGTCGGCTCCACAAGTACGTCGTCCACCGGCGCCAGCGGATCTCCGGCAAGCAGGTCGACAAAATCGGGCGCCGGGAAGGCTTCCACGCGAATGCCCCGGTAGCCGTTGTCACCCGATGAGAATTCGGTCCGGATGTCGTAGGTGAATGTTGTGTCGACACCACCGCGCACTTCCAGCACTCCGCCTGCCGGTTGCGGATCGCTGGCCAGAGCAATCTCACCGATGGCGCGGTTCACCAGGCTCGGCGAAAACTCTACGAGCAGGGAGTCAATACGAATTGTGTTGTCCGCGTCACCGGTAAAATTCAGGCGGAATTGCAGAAATTCTCGTGGACTTGGCAGATCGATCGGGACGTCCGTGGAGCCCGTGGCAGTGATCGTCAACGGCGGCGACCAGGAGCTCCAGTTGTTGACGTCTCCCCGGACATCTCCTTGTACGAAGTCGCGCACAGGGCCCTGCTCAGCGACCGGTAGCTCCGCATAAGTGGTACGATCGACTTCCTCCAGCAGCACCCCTGTGAGGCCGTCCCGGCGAAACAGAGCCCGGCGCGGCAGGCGGCTGTCGTACTCCTCCAGGGCGACCTCCTCCTGGGCGCCACTTTCGCGATCCCGGCGAAAATATGCCAGGGGGGTGTCGTCGGTGCCCGTACGCAACTGCAGCACGACGGCGGGGGCCTTGCTGTCAGCATTGCTTGATGGGCGCTGCAGGCGCGTCGCTTGCAGAAGCACATTACCGAAATTGACGGCACCGCCGAAGGAGTGCAGCTGTGATTCGTAGCTTGCGACGGGCACAAAGCCCTCGCCGTAAATTTCGAATTCGGCCAGGTTGAAGGCGGTTTTTGACAGCACTTCGAGCTGCAGGAAACGGCCTTGAAGGGGGGCAAAATCTATGTCAACGACTGCCTCACGGTTGACTTCGACACGGCGCAGCAACTGATACTCCGGGCGATTGATGTCACTGAAGCTCTCGCCGTCATTGACGAGAATCCGGAAGGCCTTGATAAAGGCGTCCGGGTCGGCGGGATCCGGGAAGAATCGTATCTGATTGATGGGAAAGGGCGCGCCAAGGTCGTAGAAGAATGCCGCCCCCTGTTGATTGCGGGCAGCCTTGAAAATACCCAGAGATGACGTTGCAGGATCGCCGTCAACCAGATCCAGTGGGCCATTCACCTGATTGAAGAGACCATCGTTGGACCAGGTACGGGGTTGACCCGCAGCGACAAAGTCGGGCGGTTGCCCGTTGAGCCACTTCAATCCGGATGCGCGCAGCAATTCGATGAGATTCTGACCCGCCTGAAGTTCCAGCGGCTGCAAACCACCATCAATCTCAAGAGCACCACTCTGCGTTATCGCCTGAGACGTAAAGGACAGTCCATCCCCGCCGACACGCCACTGCTCCAGGTCCGCATCGCTGGCGATGGGCATCGCGACGAGGCTCATAGCGAGCAGAGCCCGAAAGTCCGGTGATCGCATGGGCTAGTTTTCTTGCACTGCGTCAGCCGGGGTGAATCCACGGCGCACGCCGCGCTGGAAGGAGAACCTCAGATCCACCGTCTCAACGGGCTCTTCGACGAAATTGAAGCGGACCGCGACGTCCTCTATGTCGACCCGAATCTGTCGCACATCATCGTCGAGCAGTGGAAAGACCAGATAGCCCTCTTCGTCGCTGCCACTGAAGATGATGTTGCCCGTGAACAAGGTCCGCTTGAGCATGTCAGTACGCTCACGGAACTTGACTCGCCCCAGACCCGTACGCCCTTGCCAATGGGCCTGATAGTATTCGTACAGCTGAGCGAAACTCATGCTGTCGTAGGCACGGCCATTTGCGGCGGTGATATGTGCCTTGGCAGGATTGAGCTGGACTTTCGGATACTGATAGTTGGCTACCTGCACGCGAAACACTGTGAAGCGTGGTGGTGTCCAGTCTTCTCCGAGCGCCGTCGATTCGCCAAAGGTGTATGGATTGAGGGAGGCGTCCCCGGAGGGGGAAGCCATTCGATTCAGCTCAGCATCGGACATAGGCTTTAATGTGATCGCCAGACGATCCAGAGTGAACGTGATCGAACCCTCATCGTTGACACTCGTGCCGGCAACCTGCTCCGGACTTGGCTGCAGCGCAGTGGGGAAATAGCGCCCACAGCCACTGGCCAGGACCACAGCTACCAAAATCCACAGTTCACTCTTACGCCGATTCTTCACCGCATCCCCCGCGACTGGTGCGTTGTCCACCGCCAAAACACAAAGTAACGAAATCGGGCCAACCGGAGAGACTCCGATTGGCCCGACAGAACTCACTGACTTCGGCCGGCGTCACCCCTTCAGATAAGGCTGGAAAGCCTTAGCGGACGGAGTTTTTGATGTTGCCCCAGGTCGAAGATGCGACAGCCGTCGAGTTGCCACTGGCGTATTCGCCAATGCGCAACAGCGTGGAGTGTGAATAGTACTGGCGGCCACTGGCCTCGGGACCACGGGTGGTGTAGTCGTTGGAACCGAGGAAATTGCCGTCGTCATCGTTACCAAAGCCAGAATCCGGACCCTCACCGTCTTCATACCAGAAGGCAAAAGGGAAACCGGCGCCATCGCTACCGGCGACGGCGTCCATCTGCCAAACTTCGCTGGCAGCGGGACCGGCGTCGTCCTGGAAGGCCAATACCTGAATGCTGAACTCGTAGAACGTGGTTCCACCATCGGTCCACAGGTCAGCCGCCCAAGCCTCGGGAGGATCTACGCGTACGGTAAAATCGATCCAGGGCTGCTCGCCGTACTCAGCCCAGGTCGCGGGCTCACCCTCGACGCCGCCGAAACGGAAAGCAACATTGGTCGGCACGCTGAGATCACCAGGCGACATGAGCCATTCCATGGTGTAACCCGAAGCCGGGCCACGTTCACGGCCGTGATCCTGAGGATCATGGCCGACCTGGAGCATGTCACCGTTCCAACGAGCGACGTCGGTACCATCATGAACGAGAACGTCATCGACGGCTTCCATGAAGACGTACCAACGGTTTACATCTCCGCCCTTCCAACCCATGAAGGTCGTGATGTTGAGATCGGCACGAGACGGCGTCGGGCGATCACCTTCGTCGCGCCATTCTTCCATCGTCAACGTGTAATCGGAGTCAAACCAGCCCCAATCGTCAGCGAAGCCATCCATCGTCATCGCATCATGACTTGGGACTTCGAGCATGAAGAAGGGAAAGCCTTGACTACCGTTGCGATCCGCCAATGCTGGGGGATCGAAGAATTGGGCGCTGGCAGCACCGGCAAGCAACAAACCAGCTGCGCCTGCAAGGAGGTATTTCCGCATGTTAACTGCTCCTTCACGGGGGGATTTGCATTGACTTCATTGCGACGGGCCGAGGGCCCGCTCTGTCATAGACTATACCGAAAACGGCGGGTCGGGGCCAGATCCAAGTATTATATGAAGAGCCATCTGAATGACGAGTTATGTTCGTAACAGATTGTTTTTTATTTTGTTACATCATTTCATGCGGAGCCCTGTCGCCAGGCCCCCATGGACATGATCCGAGCGTCTACACAGATGGTCTCGCCCGCCATGAAGGAACCTCCCTCACTGGCAAGAGCATCACAACACTTGCGACTTCGTCCGGGCGCCCCATGCTGGCACGGTATTCACCCGCGCAAGTCGCGATGAACGTGTATGCCCGCGCACGTAATGAGAGACTGTCCGAAGCAGTCGAACGGGTCAGTGAAATCGTGCTTTCACCGCCAAAACGTGTACTCAGCGTGTACCGACTCGCTGTCGGCGCCGAACAAGAAACCGCAACCCCTTATGGCACAAGAGGTTGCGGTTCTATTGAAATGGTGGAGGC